>CATPCA010000362.1 GCA_955652545.1 Candidatus Dormiibacterota bacterium | reverse complement strand
CGCGCCGGAGCCCCAAGAGGCTGAGCGGGGCGGGACATCTCCTTGCGCTGCAGGCTTCGCGGGCGTATGCGTCGCTGCGAACTCGCCACCGGCGAGTTCTCCGCTCCTTCGGCGTCTTCAAATTCGTTCCGCGACGACGTGCCCCCTCCCGCGCCTCCCCTTGGCACCCGTCCGCTTGGGGAGGTGGCGACGACAGGTGGAGCTGCAACGTGCCCCGTGGCATAGCGACGGGCCGTGATAAGCCACAGACGTCTCTCAGTGCGGAGCCTACGGCGCGTCCGCGTCAGGCCCGCTGCCTAACCGAGAGGGGGAGGGGCACATCTCCGGAGCGGGAATAATGCAGCCGCCGAAGGAGCGGAGAACTCCCCGGTGGGGAGTTCGCAGCGACGCCAACGGCGGCGAATCTGAGCGCGGAGCGAGATGTGCCCCTCCCCCGGCTTGTTACCGGGAGCGTCCGCCCTACTGTGGCGGCGGCTCGCGGAAGAGCAGGGCACGGCAGGGGGCGTGGCGAAGAACGTACGGCGCCGTCTTGCCCATGTGGAACTCCCCGAACCGCTGCCGGAAGGGCATGCCCACCACCACCAGGTCGGCCTTCCAGTGGGCGATCTCTTCGACGATGGCAGGGCCCGCGTCGCGCGCCTGGAGGAGCTCCGTCTCGATCTCGGTCTCCAGTTCGTTGGCCATCTTCTCGGCCATCTCGATGAGCTTCTCGGCCCGGTCCATCTCGACCTCCTGGACGGTGCCCAGCGCCAGGCCCCGGCGGATCTCGAGGACGGTCACCACCATCACCTTGGCCTTGCCACGCCGCGCCAGCCGGAGGCCCAACACCACCGCCTCGACGTCTGTCTGCGCACCGTTGATCGGGACGAGGATGCGTTGGGGCGTGAAGCCGACCATGGCCGCAGGATGCTACGCGCCGAGAGCCCCCGGCCGCGTCGCACCGGCCACGTAGAATGCGCGCGCAGGCTGGCAGTTCAGGGGAGGTGCTGTGAAGGTCGTCATCGTGGGCTGCGGGCGCGTCGGTTCGATGCTCGCGTGTGACCTCGACGCCGCCGGGCACGAGGTCACCGTCGTCGACGAGAAGGTGTCGGCCTTCAACCGCCTTGGTGGCGGCTTCAAGGGGAACATGGTGGTCGGCACCGGGATCGACGAGTCAGTGCTGCGCCGGGCTGGCATCGAGGATGCCGACTGCTTCTGCGCGGTCACCAACGGCGACAACCGCAACATCATGGCGGCGCAGGTTGCCAAGGTTGTCTTCAAGGTGCCGCGGGTCATCACCAGGATCTACGACCCCATCCGCGAACAGACATACCGTGAGTTCGGGCTGGAGACGCTCTGCTCGACGACGATCGTCGGCTCGATGATCAGCACGTACTTCACGACCGGCACCAACCCTGCCCACGCCGAGCCGGCGCCGGCGGTGGCGGAGGCGAAGCGATGAGCAACGGGCTCAACGCCCCCGACCGTCCCTACCTGGTGGTCATCGGCGGAGGCAAGGTCGGCTTCTACCTCGCCCGCCACCTGATCGAGCGCGACTACGAGGTCACGCTCGTCGAAAAGGACCCGGCCCGCGCCGAGTGGATCGAGCACCAGATGGGCAGCGTGAGCGTGATGGTCGGGGACGGTGACGAGATGGCGTTCCTCGCCACCACCGGGATCGAGCGTGCCGGCGTGGTGATCGCCTGCACAGGCGACGACGAGGACAACCTCGTCGCCTGCCAGCTTGCCAAGGGAAAGTTCGGTGTCCCGAGGACCATCGCCCGGGTCAACAACCCGGTCAACGTGCACGTTTTCACCGCGCTCGGCATCGACGTCCCGGTGAGCGCCACGGAGTTGCTCATGGGCCTCATCGAAGCGGAGATCGCGGGCTCGGACGCCGTCCGCGGGGTGGCAGTCAAGTCCTCCGGTGCCAACCTCGTGGACGTGGCGATGCCGGATGTGTCACGGCTGGTCGGCCGCAAGCTCAGCGAGGTGCGGCTGCCCGCGGGCGACCTGGTGGTGTGCATCGTTCGCGCCGGGGAACCGGTGCTGCCCACGCCCGACGAGGTGATCCAGGCGCGCGACGAGCTGATCGTCTATTCGAGAAAGCTGGACATCGAGGGGGTCAGGGAGGCTCTCACCAGCTGACCCCGGACGCGGCGAGGCCGCCGCGCCCACGTGGACTGCGGCGGCCCTTCGCTGCGCGCGGCTAGGTGGCCTTACCGATCTTGAAGATCTTGGTGCCGCAGACCGGACAGGTGCCGGTGGTGGCGGGCTTGCCGTTCTTCATCGTGATCGCCTGAGCGTCCTTGATGTCGCGGGGCGACTTGCACTTGAGGCAGTAGCCGGACACGGCCATGCGTCCTCTCCTAATCAGAGTCGATGCGAGTACGGCGGGCGAGGCCCTCCGGCTCAGGTCGGCCGCATTCTAGCCCACACCCGGTCGAATTGCAGCCGAATTCAGCGAGGGCGCCAAAACGGGCCGCCCGGGCGCCTCGCGTCAGCGCCCCACGTGCTCCCTCAGGAAGGCCACGGTGCGGTCCCAGGACAGCTGCGCCGCCTCCTCGACGTGCACCTCCGGGCGGTCGTCGTTGAAAAAGGCGTGGTCGGCGTCATACCAGAACGATTCGACCTGCACACCGGCGGCACGCAGGCGCTCCTCGAGGCGCTCGACGGCCGGGTGGTCGTAGGAATGGTCCCGCTCTCCCCAGTGTCCAAGAACGGCGGCCGTCATCTTCGAGACATCGAGCGTCTCCCGCGCGGGCCCGATGCCGTAGTACGTGACGCACGCGCTGATCGCCGGCTCTCGGCTGGCGATGTAGAGCGCCAGGCCGCCACCCAGGCAGAAGCCCACCACTCCCACGGTCGGACTGGTGACCCTCGGGCTGTTGAGCAGATGGCGGACCGCGGCCGAGAGATCGGCTGCGGCGACGGCGATGTCGAGGTTCATCGCCTCCTTCTGTGCCTCGTCCGGCTCGGTGGTCGATCGGCCGTGGTAGAGGTCGGGCGCCAGGGCGGTGAACCCGTCGGCCGCGAAGCGATCGCAGACCCGCTTGATGTGATCGACCAGGCCCCACCATTCCTGGATGACGACGACCCCGGGACCGCGCCCCGAGGCGGGGACGGCCAGGTAGCCCTGGTCGCGGTGGCCGTTGTCACCGAACTCGATCATGTCGCCCATCTCACCTGGTCCTCATCGCTAGGCCGACGCCGTTGCGTGCTCCTTGGAGTGCGCAGCAATGATGGTCTGGGCAACGTGCGCGGGCACCTCCTCGTAGTGCGCGGGCGCCATGGTGTAGCGGCCTCGGCCCTGGGTGAGAGCGCGCAACTCGGTCGGGAAGCTGTGCATCTCGGCCTGCGGCAACTGGGCGCTCACCTCGGCGCGTCCGTCGCCCAGCGGGTTCATGCCGGCCACGCGACCTCTCTTGCCGTTGAACAGGCTCATCACGTCGCCCATGAACCGCTCGGCGACGACGACGCGCACGTCCATGATGGGCTCGAGGAGAACGGGGTTCGCCTTCTGTACCGCCTCGCGCATCGCCATCGCGCCGGCGATCTGGAACGCGATGTCCTTGCCGTCGACCGCGTGCGTGGAGCCGTCGACGAGACGCACCTTGACGTCCACGATGGGGTTGCCGCTGACGGCGCCCTGCTCCATGGTCTGGCGCACGCCCTTCTCGACCGAGGGCCGGAACTGCTGCGGGATCGATCCCCCGAAGATCTTGTCCTCCCACACGAATCCACCGCCGCGCGGCAGTGGCTCGATCTCGATGGTGCAGTCGCCGTACAACCCGGCGCCACCGCTCTGCTTCTTGTACTTGTGGGCCACGCGGGCGGTGCCGCTGATCGTCTCGCGGTAGGGAATGCGCGGCGGCGCCAACATCGCGTCGACACCGTACTTGCGCTTGATGCGCTCCAGCGCGACATCAAGGTGCACGTCGCCGAGGCCGTGCACCATCACCTCGCCGGTCACCGGGTCGCGGTCGGTCGAGAACGCCGGGTCCTCCTCGGCCAGCCGCGCGAGCGACGACATGATCTTGTCCTCGTCACCCTTGGTCCTGGCGCTGATGGCGGCGCTGTACGAAGGTGCCGGGATGTTCATGGGCGGCAGGGTGAGCACCTGGCCGCGGACGCCGAGCGCGTCACCGGTGCGCGCGTGGGGCAGCTTGGTGACCACGCCGATGTCGCCCGCGCCGACCTCGGTGGCGTTGACCAGCGTCTTGCCCATCGGCCGTGCCAGCTGAGCGAAGCGCTCCTCGACATCCTGCTGGACGTCGTAGGGGTGCGTGTCCGCGCGCATGGTGCCGCGCAGCACCTTGAAGTAAGAAACCTTGCCGAAGGTGTCGACGGTGGTCTTGAAGACGTGCGCGACGAGCGGTCCGGCGGGGTCGCAGGCGATCTCCACCTCCTCGCCGCCCGACGTCTGGCCGCGGTGCACCTGCTCTGACGGTCCGGGCAGGTAGCGGACGATCGAGTCGAGCACCAGGGCGGCGGCGCGTTCGTCGGCGGCGGCCGAGCACACGATGGGCACCAGCGTGCCGCGCAGGGCTGCCGTGTGCAGCGCCCCGCGCACCTCGTCGTCGCTCAACTCGGTGCCGCCGAGATACTTCTCGATCAGCGCGTCGTCTGTCTCGGCGGCGGCGTCGACGAGCGCGGCGTGGGCGCGCTCTGCCTCCTCGCGCATCTCCGCGGGGAGAGCTGCGTTGTGTGCCCGTCCGCCGGCCTCGAACTCGTGCGCGCTGTCATTGACGAGGTCGATGTAGCCAAGGAAGTCGCCGGCGCTGCCGATGGGGACGGCGACAGCGATCGGCTTGCGATCGAAGGCCTCGCGGAGCGCGTCCACGGTCACCTCGTAGGCGGCGTTGTCCTTGTCCATCTTGTTGACGACGATCAACGCGGGCAGATGGCGTTCCGCCAGCATCTCCCAGGCGAGCTCGGCGCCGACCGGCACGCTGCCGCCGGCGCCCACCACCAGGACCACGGCGTCGGCGGCGGCCATGGCGGCCGCCATCTCACCGGCGAAGTCCTGGAAGCCGGGGACGTCGATCAGGTTGACCCGGTGCCCATCCCAGTCGAGATGCGCGACAGCGGCGTTGATGCTCATCGATCGGCGCTGCTCCTCGGGCTCGTGGTCGAGGATCGAGGTCCCCTGGTCGGTCGAGCCCATGCGTGGGGTCGCGCCGGCGGTGTGCAGCAGTGCCTCGCAGAGGGTTGTCTTGCCCTCGTGGCTGTGACCGACCACGGCGATGGTCCGGATCCGATCGGGAGTGGGAGTGGGCATGGGCAATCGCTCCGAGGGAGACGGTTCGGGCGGCTGGGCTGGGTAATGGTAGAGCGTGGCAACTCGGTCACTAGGCTGCCCCGGCGGCGGCCCGGAGGTGCCTGTGACGACGCGGTTGCTGGGGCACGGTTTGGATGGTATGATGCGTTTGGAAGACAGGCGACGAATCGGTGATTCGCAGGGGCTCGCGAGCCCCGTCCCGGGACCGGTCGCCGGTGCCGTTGTGACGTCGGGAGGAGGGCCCGCCGGACCAACCGATCATGGTGAGACTGGGCATTGGCCACCAGCAGAGAGAGCAGCGCGGCGGTGTACGCTTGCTGGACCGCCGGCAGTCAGGAGGGAGGAAAAACGCCGTGATGCGCAGGCGATTCGGCGACCGCATCCTGGCTGCCTGCGCCGTGGCTCTTCTCGGCTCACTGGCCCTGGTACCAACCCAGACGCTCGCCGGCAGCTCGCACAGCGAGAACAGCGGGTCGACGCACGGGCAGCAAGCCTCCGATCACAGGGGTGATGGCGGCGGCGGCGGCGATGGCGGCGACAGCCATCGCAATCACGGCCACCACGACGACGCGATGAGCAAGCATGAGTCGAATGCCGTCGCCGCCTGCGATGACCGGGGCGAGGACCACGCCCGCAGCTGCGGCGGTGGCCTGTCACGGCCGCAGCTGCCGGCGT
>CATPCA010000361.1 GCA_955652545.1 Candidatus Dormiibacterota bacterium | reverse complement strand
TGGTACAACCCCGACTATGTGACGGCCGCGGCGCACGCGATCGAGACCCACCTGGCCAGCCATGACAAGGCCCATGCCGCCGAATTCCAGGCCAACCTGCAGACCTTCCTGGCGGCGTATCAGCCGTACACCGATACCCTCGCGGCCATCCGGGCCAGGCACGGCGGCACGCCGATCGCCTACACCGAGCGTGTGCCCGGCTACCTGGTCGAGGAGGCGATGCTTCGCCTGGCCACGCCCGCGTCGTTCGCACAGTCGATCGAGGATGGCAACGATCCCAGCCCGGCCGACACAGCGGCGATGGACAACGCGATGACCGACAGGCTGGTCAAGGTGCTGCTGTACAACGCGCAGGTGACCAGTCCGACGACGCAGAAGGTGCGGGACCTCGCCACAGCCAATGGGATCCCGGTGGTCGGCGTGGCCGAGACGATCCCGGGCGGCGAGCCCAACTTCCAGGCGTGGCAGATCCACCAGGCGCTGGCGATCCTGGCGGCGCTGGGCGGGTGAGCTCCGCCGCGCCGGCGATCCGGCTGGCCGGCGCGGCGCTCTGGTTCGGTGAGCGGAGCCTCTGGGGCGACCTCACCCTCCAGGTCTCCGCGGGGGAGTTCCTCGCCGTGCTCGGCCCCAACGGGTCGGGCAAGACCAGCCTGCTCAAGGTCCTGCTCGGGCTCCAGCGGCTGTCGTCGGGGACGGTGGAGGTGGGCGGTCGCACACCCCGCCGCGGCAGCAGCCTGGTCGGCTACATCCCGCAACAGAAATCCTTCGACCGCGACCTGCCGTTGCGCGGGCGCGACCTGGTGCGCCTCGGCCTCGACGGCCATCGCTGGGGAGTCGGCCTGCCGCACTCCGGCGCTCGCGCCACGGTCGCCGAGGCCATCGAGGCGGTCGGGGCCACCCGCTACGCCGACCGGCCGATCGGCCTGCTCTCGGGCGGGGAACAGCAACGGTTGCGGATCGCCCAGGCGCTGCTCGGAGACCCGCAGGTCCTGCTCTGCGATGAGCCGCTGCTCTCACTGGACCTCCAGCATCAGCAGGCGATCACCGCGCTGATCGACGCGCGGCGCCAACGGGCAGGCACCGCGGTCGTGTTCGTCTCACACGAGGTCAACCCGATCCTCCCGATGGTCGACCGCGTGCTGTACCTGGTCGGCGGCCGCTGGGCGGTGGGCACACCCGACGAGGTGATGACCAGCGCGCGTCTCTCCGACCTCTACGGCACCGACGTCGATGTCTTCCGTGTCCACGGCCGGATCGTCGTGATCGGCGCGCCGGACGCCGCCCACGGCGAGCATGGCGGCGAGCACCACCACCCCGATGTCGCCGAGCTTCTCTGATGGGACTGTGGGACTACCTCGGCCAGCCGTTCGCGCAGCACGCGCTGCTCGCGGGCACGCTCATCGCCATCACCAGCGGCATCATCGGCCCGTTCGTCGTCACCAGGAAGATGGCCTTCGCCGTGCACGGCACCGCGGAGCTCTCGTTCACCGGCGCGGCGGCGGGGCTGGTCGTCGCCGGCGACGCGGTCGGCGGGGCGCTGCTGGGATCGCTGGTCGTTGCCACCGCGATCGGTTTGCTCGGGGTGCGCGAGCGCGAGCGTGATTCCGCGATCGGCGTCATCCTCGCCTTCGGGCTCGGCCTCGGCGTGTACCTGCTCAGCCTCTACCACGGTTTCGCCACCGAGGCCACCAACATCCTCTTCGGTCAGATCTTCGGGGTCAGCAACGGCCAGCTGCTGCTCCTGCTCGGCGTCGCCACCGGGGTGCTGCTGGCGATGGCCGTTCTGTACCGCCCACTGCTGTTCGCCTCGGTCGACCCCGAGCTGGCCGAGGCCCGCGGTGTCCGGCTTCGCCTGGTGGGTGTGCTGTTCCTCTATGTCCTCGCTCTCACCGTCACCGAGGCCGCCCAGATCGTCGGAACGCTGCTGGTGCTCAGCCTCGCCATCACCCCGGCGGCAGCCGCGCAACGGCTCTCGGCGCGTCCCGCCGTCGTGACCAGCCTCTCTGTGCTCTTCGCGCTGCTGGCGTGCGACGGTGGCCTGGTCGCCAGCCTCCAGAGCAACACCATCAAGGCCAGTGTTTTCGTCACGACATTCAGCTTCGCCATCTACGTTCTGGCCCGCATCGCGGGAGGCGCGCTGCGGCTCGGTGCACCGAGGTCGCGCCCGCAGCCCTGGCGCCGCCGCAGCGCCACCTGACGCGTCATGTAGCGTGCAGAGAGTGGATCAGCCTCGCCCCGGTGAGAATCGTTGAAGAGCGTCCGCATCGGCGCCGGCCAGGGGTTCTACGGCGACACCCCTGACGGCGCCGTCGCGGTCGCCGAGCGCGGCGAGGTGTCGTACATCTGCTGCGACGCTCTCGCCGAGCTGACCATGGCAATCCTGCAGAAGGACAGGCTGCGCGACGGCAGCGGCGGTTTTGCGCGTGACCTTCCCGCGTTCATGCGCGCCCTGCTCCCGACCGCCCGCGAGCAGGGCATCCGCATCATCACCAACGCCGGCGGGATGAATCCGGCAGGCGCAGCCAGGGCAGTCAACGATGTCGCCGATGAGCTGGGCATCCACGGCCTGCGCGTCGCCACCGTCACGGGCGACGACATCACCGCTCGCATCGGCGAGCTCGTAACTCGCGGCATCGACCTGCGCAACATGGACACGGGCGCCGACATCGCCACCATCCGCGACCGCATCGTGTTCGCCGTCGCCTACCTCGGCGCCGGCCCCATCGTCGACGCACTCGAACGCGGCGCCGACGTGGTCGTCACCGGCCGCGTCGCCGACGCGTCGCTCTTCGTCGCGCCGATGGTGCACGAGCTCGGCTGGGAGTGGGACGACTGGGATCGCCTGGCCGCCGGTGTCGTGCTCGGTCACCTGATGGAGTGTTCGGGCCAGGCGACGGGAGGCAACTTCAGTGGCGACTGGTGGAACATCCCCGACCTCGACCGCATCGGGTACCCGATCTGCGAGGTGTCCGAGGACGGCTCGGCGTTGCTGACAAAGCCGGCCCAAACAGGCGGCCGTGTATCGCTGGAGACAGTCAGCGAGCAACTCCTCTACGAGGTGCTGGACCCGCATCGCTACCTCAACCCCGATGTGATCGCCGACTTCACATCCGTGCGTCTCGACCAGGTGGGCACCGACAGGGTGGCGGTGAGCGGGGTTGGCGGCAGCGCTCGACCGGCCGAGCTCAAGGCGATCATCGGGCACCTCGACGGTTGGCTCGGGGCCGCGATGATCGGCTACTCCTGGCCGCACGCCCTCGCCAAGGCACGCCACGCCGCCCTCCTCATCGACCGACTCGCCGAGCGCGCCGGCATCGTGCCCCTCGAGCAGGTCGTCGAGTACATCGGCGTCGACTCCCTCCATGGCGACGCCTCGGACACCGTCCACACCGAGGAAGCCAACGAGGTCGTGCTGCGCGTCGCCGGCCGCTTCGCCAGTGAGGCGGACGCTCGCGCCTTCCCTCGGCTCGCCACGCCGCTCGCTCTCAACGGGCCACCCTTCATCGGCGGGGGCGCCGCGCCGCAGCCGGCTCGCGCGCTGCTCGGGGTCTGGCCTGCCCTGCTGCCTCGCGAATCCGTTGAGGAGCTGGTGGCCGTCGCGTTCGACGAGCCCTCACGGTGAGCCAGTGCGTGGCGCTGGCGGATGTCGCCCGGGCGCGCAGCGGCGACAAGGGCGACCTCGCCAACGTGGCGCTCTTCGCGCCCAGCGACCTGCTGTACACCGCCCTCGTGCGTGAGGTCACGGCCGATCGGGTCCGCGCTCACTTCGGTCGTTTCGTGCGCGGTCGGGTGGAGCGTTTCGAGGTGCCCAACCTCCGCGCCCTCAACTTCGTGCTCCACGAGGCTCTCGATGGCGGCGCAGCCAGCTCGCTGCGCAGCGATCCCCTCGGCAAGTCGTTCGGCTCGCTCCTGCTGCGGCTGCGCGTGACGCTCTCGGACGAGGAGGTGGCGGCAGCACCGCCGCCGGCCGGCCCGCCTCTCTGACGCGAGGTTGCTGCGGTTCAGATGCGGTTCAGGACCTGGCTGCGCCGGCGCTCGTACTCGACGGCGCTGATCTGACCGCGATGACGCAGCCTGCGCAGCCCGCGGATCTCGCTGAGCAGGCCGATGAGCGGCGCGTCATAACGCGGTAGCGTGAACTGGGGACGGTCGAGGTCGAGATCATCGGTGCGGCCTTCGGCGACCTCGTCACCGTCGAAGCAGACGAGAACGCGCCGTTCACCGTTGCGCGGTTCCGGCGCCTGTATCGCCACAACTGCTTCCCTTCCCAGCGCTGCCACGACGCCTGGTTGCGTCCGACGTTGTGGTGCCGTCCTTGCCCTTGGTTAGACGCTCGGTGGGGCGCAAATCTTGCGGGCCGCCCGAGTCTGACGCTCCCAGGAACGGCCGAGAGCGCCGGGACACCGGTGATATAGTCGAAGCGATCGGGGCA
>CATPCA010000360.1 GCA_955652545.1 Candidatus Dormiibacterota bacterium | reverse complement strand
GTACGCGGGGCAGTGCAATGGGGTGGTCGGGCAGAGCGTGATGGCCTGGGGCAGCATCGCCTGCACACTGTAGAAACGGCGCAGCCCGACGGCGGTCAGGACAGACAGGCCGGCGAGCATCCCCACCAACCGTGCGGCCACAGTGAGCGACGCAGCCACCCCATGCAGCCGTTGCGGGACGGCGCCGAGCATGGCGGCGGTCACGGGCACGATGGCCAGCCCAAAACCCAGCCCGGCGGCCACCAGCACCGGGTCACTGGGGTGCAGCCATGGGGTCGCGGCGAAGCCGTCAGCCAGGGTGGTGCGGCTCCAGGCCCCCATCAGCGCGAAGCTGGCGCTGGCGATCAGCAGGCCCGCCCCGGCGACTGCGCGGTATCCGACCCGGTCGGCGAGGACACCACCGACAACCGCGCCCACCGGGACGGCGACGAGCAGACGGGCCAGCACCAGCGCGGCCTGGACCTGCGAGTCGGGGTCGACGGTGGCGCGAGCGAAGACCGGGATGTCGACGAGCGCCGCCATCAACGCCGCGCCGGCAGCCAGGCTGGTGAGCAGCGAGCCTGCCGCAGCCCGGTCGCCGAGCGCGCGGATGTCGATGAGCGGGTCGCGAACGCGCAACTCGCGGACCACAAAGAGCACGGCGAGCAGCGCGGCGAGAGGGAGCAGGACCGGCGCAGAGGAGCCAACCACGCCGGCCGCCGGGTCCGCGCTGGCGAACACGACCACCACCGCCCCGAGGATGAGGGCTATGAGCAGCGCGCCCGGCCAGTCGACGCGGCGCAGCGCACCGCCGATGCCGCCGAGCGGGACCACGGCGCGAACCGTGGGCGCCACAGTCAGCTCGCGCCCGATGAACGCTGCGGCGCTCACCAGCGCCGCCAGCGCAACCGGCGCGGTGAATCCCGGGCCGCCGAACAACGGCGCGAACGCCACGCCGATGGTCAGGCTGTCGCTCAGCGCGGGCGGCGACGCGATCGCCAGCACCGCAGCGGCGACGCACACCACCGCCAGGACCCAGCCGGCGACGTCGGCACGCCCATCCGGCTTGCGCGATCCGGCAGAGCGTCTGCCCGGCGCCCAAACCCCTGCCGCGATGACCGCCGCGAGCGGCATGTTGACGTAGAAGATGGCGCGCCACGTGCTCACCGTGGTCAGCGCGGCGCCGTACAGCGGACCGACGACGCTGCCGATCTCCTGCACCGCACCCACCACCCCGAGCGGGACCCCGCGCCGGCGCGGCGGCCACAGGTCGGCGTCCAACGCCAGCGTCACCGGCACCAGCCCCCCACCGCCGGCTCCCTGCACGGTGCGACCCAGGACGATGACCCAGAGCGTGTTCGCCGACGCGGTCAGCAGTGACCCGGCGGCGAACGCGAGCAGGCAGAGGGCCAGCACCGGTCCCCGGCCGAAGATGTCAGAAAGGCGGCCGAGCAATGGCAGCACCGCGACGTAGCCGAGCAGGAACCCGCTGATGATGGGCGCCGCCTCCTGCAGGTGGGCGAGATCGATGCCGACCGACGCCATGATCGCGGGCAGCGCGATCACCACGACGTACGTGTCGGCGGCGCCGAGCAGCACGCCGGCGGCCGCGAAGCCGAGCCGGCGGCGCGCCCCCGGGGAGGCCGACCCCGAGGGCGTGCGCACCTCAGCCGGCCGGGGGCGTGATCGTGACGTTCTGGCCGTAGTTGTCGAGAACCACGGTGAACGTGCTTGGGTGCGCCTTGTCGAAGAAGGGCCCGACCATGACCACCCTGCGCAGCTGGTGCGTGGTGGAATCGACTCCAACGGTGGCTTGCACCGGCTGTGACGGGTCGGCGCTGGTCAGGAGCGCGGCGACACGTGCACCCGGCATGGCGCAGGTCACCTCGTCCAGCTGCTCGCCGTTGAGTCGATCGCCGTTGCCGTTGGATGGCGAGGAGCAGACCGACAGCAGGCTGGACAGGCCGTTGTTGGGATCGAGGAACTTGCCCGGGTCACCGAATCCGTACTTGGCAGGGTCGGTCTTGTCGAATCCGCTGCCGAGCGGGGTGCGTGCATAGAACACGCCACCGATCGACACGACGTCGACGCTCACGGTGAACCCGGCGGCAACCACGGTCAGGGTGCCGGCGAACCCGTCGGGTCGCTTCGCCACCCCCTGTCCGCCGGAGATCAGCGTCCCGGTGCCGGCGACGTTTGCGCTGGTGAGCGTGAAATGGAGCGACGACGCCGAGTCGACGCTCTGCTTGGCGTCACGCAGCAGTTGGGCGGGATCCGGCGGCGGCGTGCCGCACGACGACAGCAAGGCCACAGCGGCCCCGGCGGTGAGCACACGGCCCGCGAAACGCACGCGTCGCCTCCCTCTGTTGGCTGCGGCGAGTATAGACAGCGCTCGCGGCAGCGCCCGATACTCGCGCGGTGAGCGACTCCGCGGCCGAGCGCGTCGTGCCCAGCGAACGCTTCTTCGAGATCGACATGCGCGTCGGCCGTGTTGTCGAATGCGCGCCGGTTCCGCAGGCACGGCGCCCGGCTTACCGCATGCTCATCGATTTCGGCGAGCTGGGTCGGCGCACGTCATCGGCGCGGGTCACCGACAACTACACGCCCGCTCAGCTGATCGGCTCGCTGGTGGTGGCGGTTGTCAACCTTCCCGCGCGCCAGGTCGGGCAGGTGCGCAGCGAGGTCCTGGTGGTGGGTGCGTATCAACACGGTTCGGAGCGCGTCGCCCTCCTGCGGCCGGACGGCGATTGCAGTGTGGGCGATCGCATCGGCTGACGCACGGGCCGTGGCCACGCCGTACAGTGCCCCTACAACGGCCATCGGGGAGGGAGCGCGGAGCATGCTCAAGGACGTCGACAAGGCATCGCGAGGCGCGTCACCGATCCTGCTGGTGCTCGCTGCGCTCTGCTTCCTGCTGCCGTTCATCGGGGTGTCGTGCAACACCTCCGCGGCCAGCGCGGCGCTCGGCAGCCTTGGATCCATCGGTGGGTCCGGCAACAGCAGCGGCGCGGCCGTGTCGGCCGCCTGCCTGCAGGCCCTGAACGGGCACGACTTCTACAACTACAGCGGGCTCAGCATGGTGACCGGCAGCGAGCCGACAGCGCAGGTCAACGTCCCGGGCTGCCCGACGACCTCGAGCTCGACCCCGACCTCGCCGCTGGCTGTCTCGCCGTCCGCGCAGGCGCCCCCGCTCGGCATCGGCGTGCAGCCGCTGATGGTGATGGTGCTCGTGCTCATCGTCGTCGGGATCCTCGGGGGCGCTCTTCGTGCTCGCGCCGGCCGATTCGCGGCCGGTGGGTCGGCGCTGCTCGCCGCCGTTCTCGTGGTCGTCAACAGCGCGACGGCGCATTCGGCCATCGTCAACAAGCTCGACAGCAGCGGCGCAGCGAATGGCTCGCTGCAGTCGGCGGGCCTGGGCGGCGCCCTCGACGCCTTCTTCGACATCCACGCCGCGCTGGGATTCACCTTGATCCTCATCGCCCTGGGGTTGACGGTCCTTGCCAACGCGGTGGCGCTGATGGTCGAGTCCGGCGGCCCGCTCAGCGCAGCCTGGCCGCGGGGAGGCGCGCCGCCACCGGGCGGGTTCCCACCGGGCGGGTTCGCACCGGGGCCCGACTTTCCACCGGCGCCACCGCCGACGGGGTGACGTTGCCGCGTCAGCGGGTGAGCTGCAGCCAGACCGCGGCGCCGAGCCCGAGCACAACGACCGCGATGCGCAGCGGGTGATCCGGTACGCGCCGGGCCAGGGAGGCCCCGATCCGTCCGCCCACCAGGGTCGCCGGGGCGAGGGCGAGCACGTACACCCAGTGCACCGGTCCGAAGATGGCGAACACGAGTCCCGACACCAGGTTCATCGCACCCGCGAACGGCACCTTGAGGGCGTTGAGCCGCTGCAGCGAGTCGTCGATGGTGACCGCGAAAAGTGCCAGCACCAGGACGCTGACCGCGGCGCCGAAGTAGCCGCCGTAGACGGCCGTCACAAAGAGGCCCGCCCGGAGCAACGACGAGCGAGTGCGCCGCCGCTTGTCGACCACGCGAGCAAGTGGCCGTTGCGCGAGCAGCACCAGGCATGCCACCACGATGAGCGCGGGTACCACCCGGGTGAACACGCCAGCCGGCGTGGTCAGCAGCAGCACTGCCCCGACGACCGCCCCGACCACGGCGTAGGGCAGGAGCCCGATCAGCCGCTGCCGTTGCCCGGCGAGCTCACGCTGGTAGCCGAGCACGCCGCCGACCGCCGCTGGGGCGATGCCCACGGTGTTGGTGACGTTGGCGTCCAATGGCGGCAGGCCCAGCGCGACCAGCAGCGGGAAGGTGAGCAGCGACCCGCCGCCGGCGATGGTGTTGGCGATGCCCGCCACCAGGCCGCCCGCCAGCACCAGCAGCGCGTCGCGCAGGCTCATCGGGGCAACCGGGGTCCGTTCAGCCTGCGCCTCCGAGGAAGGGGATGCCGTACGTCTCCAGCCGCGCGCCGAGCGATGTCGGCCAGATCTCGGCAATGGCGTCCGCCGTCCAGCCGCCGTCGCGATATTCGGCGACGATCTCCTGCGGGTGCGACCACAGCGACAGCTTGTCGCCGCCAAGCCCGATGCACTGCCCGGTGACGTCCCTGGCGGCATCCGAGGCCAGGAACACAAGCAGCGGCGCGACGTCCTCGGGCATGCCCATGCCCATCTCCTTGCGGACCGTGTCAGGCAGCGGCTGACCCGTCTGCGCAGCCTCGACCATCTCCGCCATCCCGGGGATGCTGGCGATCATCCGGGTGAGCGCGTTGGGCACGATGGCGTTGACGGTGATCTCGGCGCGCGCCAGCTCCATCGCCCATGTGCGCGCGAAAGCGGCGATTCCCGCTTTGGCGCCCGCGTAGTTGGTCTGGCCGAAGTTGCCTCGCTGGCCGGCCCACGACGCAACCACCACAATACGGCCACCGCGGCCTTGCTCGCGCATCCGCACTGCTGCGGCGCGCGCGCACGTGAACGTGCCACGCAGGTGCGTCTCGATGACCTTGTCGAAGTCCTCATCGGTCATCTTCCAGAGCACCTTGTCGCGGAGGATGCCTGCATTGGTGCACATGATGTCGATGCCATCGAAGCTCTGGACGGCACGTTGCACCAGACGCTCGGCGGCCTCGGTGCTGCCCACCGCGGCCACCTCGGCGACCGCCCTGTGGCCGGCGTCGGTCAACTCCTTGACCGTTTGCTCGGCCACCTCCGAATCGATGTCGTTGATGACCACCGCGCAGCCTGCATCGGCGAGCGCACGCGCATACGCCCGGCCGATGCCGCGACCACTGCCGGTGACAACAGCGACCTTCCCGTCGAGATTCACGTGAGTCCCTCCTCGTGCGCCGATCGTGGTCCGCGCACGTCGGGTCGCGGCGCGCCCATTGTCGCGGTCGCGTCGCTGCGCCTGCCTCAGCCGCCGAGGTGACCGCCGCTGATGACCTCGGCGGCGACGTACGCCACCCATGGGATGCCGGCAAGCAGAAGCCAGCGCCCGCGTGCGCTGCCATTGCGCAGCAGCAGCAACAGGCCGACTGCAACGGCGAGGGTGAACAGGCCGCCGAGGATGCCGCTGAACCCGGGACGCCACGGCGTGAACGTGAGCCCCACGAACCCGAGAACGCATGACTGGAACGCGGCCGACCCGGCGACGTTGCCGAAGGCGAGGCTGTCGTTGCCGCTGCGCACCCAGAGAACGCTGTTGAAGGTCTCGGGCAGCTCTGTGGCAACCGGCACCACGATCAGCGCGAGGGTGAGGGGGTCGGCGTGCAGGGCCATGGCAGTGTCGTTGAGGGCGGAGACGAACAGCTCTGAGCCGACCGCCAGCATCGCCACCGACACCAGCAGCTGAACGACGACGCTCCATGCCGGCGGTTCGCCCCGGTGGCGGCGCAGCAGGTGCAACGGCTCGGGCATGTCACCAGTCGGGCTTCCCCCGCGCAGGGTGGCGCGAACGTAGAGGCCGTAGGTGGCGAGCAGCCCGACGCCGACAACGATCCGCACCGCAGTCGGGAGCACGATCGCCACCAGCACCACCGAGAAGGCGCCGATGAACACGCCGAGGTCACGACGAGCCTGACCCCTGTCGATGCGCAGGGTGCTGTCGCGACGCAGCACCACCGCCAGACCGGTGATGGCCACGCCGACGCCGAGCAGGAGGAAGGGCGACCCCAGCACCGCCCCGCTCGCCACCGCCGCGGCGGACGGTTTCTGGCTGATCAGCGCGACCACCGGGACAAACGTCTCAGGCAATGAGGTGCCCAGCGCGGCGAGAAGGCTGCCGGTGGCCCCGCTGGCCAGCTTCATGCCGAACCCTGCCCACTCCACCGCGTTGGTGAACAGCTCGGACGCGGCGACGATGAGAACGAGGGCGCCGCTGAACAGCAGTGCCTGGGTCACGAGCCCATGCGCTTGCGCATCCGGTCGACGGGGGCTGCCAACCAGCTGCTGCTGAAGGCGGCGACGCTGCGCAGCGTCACCGGCTGGATGCGGTGCACGGGAGGTGCGCCCTCGGAACGCGCCAGCGCGTCATAGACCCGCTGACGGCACCAGGGAAACGCGGTGAGGGGGAGGTCGTCGGCGGTCACGAACACCGTGCGCAACGACTCGATGCTCCAGTGCCGTTCGCCGCCGGCCAGCTCGGCGAGGAACACCGCGTCCGCCGCGTTGCGCAGGCCGCTCCACGAGTACACGCCGACGAGGCCACGGATGTTGACCCGGTACCCGGTCTCCTCTTCTGTCTCCCGCACCGCGGTCGCCGCGGGGTCCTCGTCCGGCTCGACATGGCCGCCGGGCAGCTCCCACCCCGGCGGGAACGGACGCAGTTGCAGCAGCACGCGTGGTCCGTCGACGATCGCGGCCTGGGCACCCTGGACCGGCCAGGCGACCCCGTCGACGACCACCTGCGACGGTCGTTTGGGCTGGCGATCGCGCCGGGTCAATCCAGCTCGACGCGCTTGGGGCGCCTCGTCGTTGGTTCCTTGGGCGCACGGCGCCGGCCGCGCGGCTGTCGAGGCGTGCGCGTGCTGTTGTGCTCGATGATCACCGCCAGGGCCAGGAGCAACTCGCGCTGGGCGTTGAGCAGGTGCATCTGCGCGTCGGGGGGCACGACCTCACCGAGCGCGTTGGCGAGCAGCTGCATGACGTCCGCGACGATCTTGCCGGGTTCGACGGTGAACGGCTCGGTCACC
>CATPCA010000359.1 GCA_955652545.1 Candidatus Dormiibacterota bacterium | reverse complement strand
TCCTCCTTCTGCGCCTGGAGCTCGCGGATCTCCTTCTGCATCTCACGGAGGTTGTCGGGTGTGGTGCTGAGCTTCATCCGCACGCGCGCACTGGCCTCGTCGATGAGGTCGATGGCCTTGTCCGGCAGCGACCGGTCGGTGACGTAGCGCACGCTCAGCTCAGCGGCCGCCTTGAGGGCGTCGTCGGTGATCTGGACTCTGTGGTGCTTGTCGTACAGCGGCCTGATGCCGTGCAGGATCTCGATCGTCTCCTGCAGGCTCGGCTCGTCGACGAACACCGGTTGGAAGCGCCGCTCGAGCGCCGCATCCTTCTCGATGTACTTGCGGTATTCGTTGAGCGTGGTCGCGCCGATGCACTGGATCTCGCCACGCGCGAGCGCGGGCTTGAGGATGTTGGCGGCATCGATGGCACCTTCGGCGGCGCCGGCACCGACCAGGGTGTGCAGCTCGTCGATGAACAGCACCACCTCGCGTGACTGGCGGATCTCGTCGAGGATCTTCTTGAGGCGCTCCTCGAACTCACCGCGGTACTTGGTGCCGGCCACGAGCGCACCCATGTCGAGGGTGAGAACGCGCTTGCCCATCAACGACTCCGGGATGTTGCCGAGGATGATCGCCTGCGCCAGTCCCTCAGCGATCGCCGTCTTGCCGACGCCGGGCTCGCCGATCAGGGCCGGGTTGTTCTTGGTGCGCCGGCTGAGGATCTGCACGACGCGCTCGATCTCCATGGCGCGGCCGATGACCGGGTCGAGCGCGTTCTTCAGGGCCAGCTCGGTGAGATCACGGCAGAACTGGTCGAGCAGCGGCGTCTTGCTCGGCTTCTTCTGTGCCTCCTTGGCCTCCTCCTCGAGCCCCGACTCATGCAATAGGCGGTCGATCTCGCCCCGCACCTTCTCGAGGTTGGCGCCGAGATCCTCGAGCACATGGGCCGCGATGCCCTCACCCTCGATGAGCAGTCCAAGCAGCAGGTGCTCGGTGCCGACGTAGTTGTTGCCCATGCGACGCGCCTCCTCGAAGGAGATCTCGATCACCTTCTTGACGCGCGACGTTGGAATGATCTGCTGGATGATGATCCGCTCGTTGCGACCGAGAACAGACTCGATCGTCGACCGAACCTTGTTGATCTCCACGCCCAGGTTGTTGAGAACCTTGGCGGCCAGACCTTCTCCCTCGCGAAGCAAACCGAGCAGCAGATGCTCGGTTCCGATGTACGAGTGATGCGAGCGTTCGGCCTCCTCCTGCGCCAGGGTGAGGACCTTCTTGGCTCTCTCGGTGAACCGCTCAAAGGGGTACAAGTGCTTGCTGCCTCCGTGCCCGAGCCGGCCCCCCCTGTGGTTGGCGGGGGTCAGTGACGGACGACCAGTGAATCCTTCCCCATTATGCCCACCCCACTCCGAGTTCACGCGTTCCCGCGAGCAAGAGGTGACGGGAAGAATCCGCGGAGGTTACGCCTGCTCCGGCTGTGCGGCGGCGGCTGGTTCGTCGATGGCGTCGACGGCAGGCGCGTTTGCGGCGCTGTCGTCATCCTCCGCGACGGCCTCGGCGGGTGCGTCGTCGACCTCGGCATCGGCCGCTCCGCTGCCCTCGGGCGCGGGGGGGGCGGCATCCTCATCCTCGTCGCCCTCGTCGTCCTCGTCGTCAGGGAACTGGTACGCGGGCGGCTCGTAGGTGCTTCCGGTGCCCTCGCCCTGGTCGGTCGGGCCGCCGCCGTGCAGCTGGCGCAGGGAGAGGCTGATGCGACGGCGCACCTTGTCGGCACTGAGCACCATGACCTCCACGACCTCGCCCACCTTGAGGACGTCCTCGGTGCGCTCGACGTGGTCCCACGACAGCTCGCTGATGTGCAGCAGGCCCTCGACACCGTCGGCGATCTGCAGGAACGCGCCGTACTTCTTGGTCTTGGTGACCTCGCCGGTGACCGCCTTGCCGGCCGGGAAGCGATCCTCGATCGTGTCCCACGGGTCGTCGCTCATCTGGCGGAGAGACAGACTGATGCGAGACAGCTCCGGGTCGAGCTTGATCACCTTGACGCGCACCTCGTCGCCGACATTGAGCATGTCGCTGACGTTGTTGATGCGATCCCAGGACAGCTCGCTGATGTGGATGAGGCCATCGGCGCCGCCGAGGTTGACGAAGGCACCGTAGGAGGTGAGCCCGCTCACCTTGCCGGTGACGACGTCTCCGATCTGCAGCTTCTCGAAGAGCTCCTCGCGCTGGCGGGCGCGATCCTCGTCCTGGGCGGCGCGCTGCGACACGATCAGTCGGTTGCGCTTGCGATTGACCTCGAGGATCTTGACCGGGATCTTGGTGCCGACCAGCTCCATGAGGTTGCCGCTGAACTGCCGGGCCACCTGGCTGCTGGGCAGGAAGCCGCGCAGGCCCATGATGTTGACGATCAGGCCGCCCTTGTTCTGCTCGCGCACCTCGGCGTCGAGGATCTCGCCCTCCGACTCCTTCTGCGCCACGGCCTGCCAGATGCCTTCCGCGCGCGCCTTGCGCAGGCTCAGAACGACGTTGCCGTGCTCATCCTCGGCCTGGATGATGTAGACCTTGACCTGGTCACCCGAGTTGAGGGTGACCGGCGTCTCACCGCGTGCCGACAGCTCGCGGTTGGAGAT
>CATPCA010000358.1 GCA_955652545.1 Candidatus Dormiibacterota bacterium | reverse complement strand
TGCCGCCCGAGAGGTGGCCCTCAGCCTGCCGCGCAGTTATGAGGCACTGGTCGGCGGCCGGGTGAAGTTTCGCGTCGGCCGAATCGTCTACCTCGCGTTCTCCCCAGACGAGTCGCTGATGGGCTTCGCGTTCCCCAAGGAGCTGCGAGAGCCGCTCATCCGGTCCGACCCGAACAAGTTCGTGATGCCTCGTCCCTCGGACCTGCGCTACAACTGGGTCCGGGTCCGGCTCGCCGCCATCGACGAAGCCGAGCTGCAAGCGCTCGTCATCGACGCCTGGGCGATGGTGGTGCCAAAGAGTGTGGTGGCTGCCTACCTCGGCCAGAACACTGCCGTTGGTCGCGCAACCTAACCCGCCAACGCGCCCTCCGGTATCTCATCGCGAATGGACAAGAAGCACGGCGGCGCCGCGAACGTCGCCGCTGCGCAGGCGGCCGAGCGCCAGGTTCGCCTGGTCGAGCGGGTGGGTTTCCGTCTCGATGCGGACCGGGATGCGTGGGGCGAGTTGCAGGAACTCCTCGCCGTCACGGCGGGTCAGGTTGGCGACCGAACGGAGCGTTCGCTCCTCCCAGAGGATCGAGTAGGGAAACGACGGTATGTCGGTCATGTGAATGCCGGCGCACACCACGGTGCCGCCCCGGGCAGTTGCCCGCAGCGCGGCGGGCACCAGTTCACCCACCGGGGCGAAGATGATCGCGGCGTCCAGCTCCTCTGGGCCCGGGTTGCGTGCATCCCCCGCCCATTCGGCGCCGAGCTGCATCGCAAACTGTTGCGCGGCGACGTCTCCGCCTCTTGTGAAAGCGAAGATCCGACGGCCTTCGTGACGGGCGACCTGGGTGACGATGTGAGCCGCCGCACCGAAGCCGTACAGGCCAACCAGTTCGGCATCGCCTGCGGCGCGGAGTGAGCGATAGCCGATCAGACCCGCGCACAGCAGCGGCGCCGCCTGCACATCCGGATAACCCGCGGGGATGCCAAAACAGAAGCGATGGTCGGCGACGCACTGCTCCGCGAACCCGCCGTCGCGGTTGTAGCCCGTGAACTGCGCCGACTCGCACAGGTTCTCGCGCCCCGAACGGCAGTAACGACACTTACCGCACGTCCACCCCAGCCATGGCACACCGACGCGGTCGCCCACTGTGAGCCGTTCAACGCCGGGTCCAAGCGCCACCACGCTGCCAACCACCTGGTGGCCGGGAATGAGTGGCAGTTTGGGCTCGGTGAGCTCGCCGTCGACGACGTGCAGGTCGGTGCGGCAGACGCCGCACGCACTGACATCGATGAGAACCTGCCCCGGACCGACGACGGGCGCCGGGACCTCGCGTGGCTCCAGCGGCGTCGCGGGCGACGCAAGGACCATGGCTCGCATCCGGCAACACTCCCTGCGGATGGGTTCGACCCGGCAGATCCAAGCCGGCCCGCACGCACCGCCACGGCGGCAGCGCCTGCGGGCGGCCGGCGGGTCAGCCTTGCTGCGCCGGCGGCTGCAGCACCGCGAAGGCGGCGTGTTCTGAATCCTGCAGCACCGCGAATCTGCCGACCTCCGGGATGTCGTCGGGCCCGGCAAGAACCGTCCCACCGAGCTCCTTGGCCTTCGCCACCGTCGCGTCGCAGTCGTCCACGGCGATGTAGATGAGCCAGTGCGGCGCCGGCGCCCCCATGAGGCCGGCCATCCCCGCGAAGTCCTCGCCGCCGTCGCGAGAGAACGTCGTGTACTCGCCACTAGGGAAGGGCTGAGCCTTCGCCTCCCAGCCGAAGACCTCGGTGTAGAAGCGCTTGGCAGCATCGGTCTCATCGGTGTGCAACTCGGCCCAGCACACCGCGCGCGCCTGGCCGTACACCTCCCACCCGGCGTTGTCGCCCGGCTGCCAGAGCCCGGTCGCCGCACCGGCCGCTTCCTTGACCACGGCCATCGACCCGTGGGTCTTCACGTCCATCGGCTCGAGGATCACCTCACCGCCGGCGGCCTTCACCGCCTCGACCGTGGCGCGGACGTCGGTCACGCCGATGTACGGCAACCACGAGTTCGGCGCGGGGTTGTCGCCGAGGTTCATGACCCCTCCGACGGCCTTGCCGTCGAGCTGGTACACCGTGTCCCCACCGAGGTCGGGGTCCGGATCCCCGAAGGTCGTCCAGCCGATCAGATCGCTCTAGAAGCGCTTCGAAGCATCCATGTTCCTGGTGCCCAGGTCCATCCACACCGGCCGCTTGGTGGTCGCCACTGCTGTCTCGCTCATGCCGCGTCCCTCAGTTATCTCTTGGGCTTTCGTACTCAGTCTGCTCCTTTGGCTCAGGCGCTGCGGCAAACTCATCGGCCCGGCGGGGGATGGTCGGATCCGTCGTCTCGTCTATCGTGCATGTCCGATGAAACACCGCGCCGGCGGCTGGCGCCGGCTGAAGCGCGACAACAGGGGGACGTGATGCGTTTTCGTTGTGACCGAGTGCTCGCCCTCACGGCAGGTTCCGCGGCTGTGCTCGCCTGCGCGGGCTGCAGCAGCGGGACCACGATCGGCCCGAACATCGCCGGCGGCACGGCCAATAC
>CATPCA010000357.1 GCA_955652545.1 Candidatus Dormiibacterota bacterium | reverse complement strand
TACCGTGGCAACCCCTACTCCGGGGGCCAGGGCGTGTACGTCAATCACCTGTCGGCAGCGCTGACGCGGCTCGGCCACGAGGTCACCGTCTTCGCCGGCCAGCCCTATCCCGTGCTCACCGACGGCCTGCCGCTGGTCCGCGTCCCCAGCCTCGACCTGTACCGGGACGACGACCCCTTTCGTCTTCCCCGCCTCGACGAATTCCGGGACTGGATCGACGTCCTCGAATATCTCACGCTGTGCACCGCCGCATTCCCCGAGCCACTGACATTCAGCCTGCGCGCGCGTCGCCTCCTGCTGGCGCGGCGTGCGCAGTTCGACGTCGTGCACGACAACCAGTGTCTCGGTTGGGGGGTGCTCGGCCTGCACAACGCCGGCGTGCCGGTGGTCGCCAGCGTCCACCATGCGGTGGTCATCGACCGTGACCTCGCGCTGGCTCGTGAGAAGCGTCTCGGTCGCCGGCTGACGCTGCGTCGCTGGTACCAGTTTCACCACATGCAGGACCGCGTGGCCCGCCGGCTGCCGCGCGTGATCACCGTCAGCACGCAGTCGCGGCGGGACATCGTCGAGAGGATGCGGGTCGACCCGGCGCGCATCCGCGTCATCCCGGTGGCTGTCGACGACACTGTGTTCGCTCCGCGGCCGGGCACGGCGCGTGTGCCGGGGCGGATCTTCGCGGTTGCCAGCGCCGACGTCCCGCTCAAAGGCGTCGTGCCCTTGTTGCACGCGGTGGCGGCGCTACGCGTGCGGCGACCGGTCGAGCTCGTCCTGCTTGGCGAAGCCCGACGCGGCGGCGCGGTCGAGCGGACCGTGCGCGAGCTGGGGCTGGGCGGCGCGGTCCGCTTCGTGCGCGGCATCG
Organism: Candidatus Dormiibacterota bacterium; assembly: GCA_955652545.1. Next base: position 2,252 of record CATPCA010000357.1, on the reverse strand, counting down.
ACGACAACGCCGTGGCCGGGCAGTACGCAGAGGCGGAGGTCGCGGTGGTGCCGTCACTCTACGAAGGGTTCTCCATCCCGGCGGTGCAGGCGATGTCCTGCGGCGTCCCGCTGGTGGCCACGACCGCGGGAGCGCTTCCCGAGGTGGTCGGGCGCGACGGCGAGACCGCGCTGCTGGTCCCGCCAGGTGACGCCGCGGCGCTCGCGCGGGCGATCGGCAGGCTGCTCGATGACCCGGACCTGCGCACCCGCCTGAGCGGGGCAGCTCTGCGCCGAGCTGCGGAGCGCTACAGCTGGGAGGCGACCGCCCGAGCCACCGCCGACGTCTACCGCGAGGTGCTCGCCAACCCCGTACCATGCCGCGCATGAGCGACGACGACACCGAACCGCACCATCACACCCTCCGCGAGCGACTCGACGCCGCCGAGGCCGCCGCTGAGGAGGTCGTCTCCGAAGAGAGTGGCGAGGTCAACAAACTGGCGATCCCATTCGAGGAGCTGGCCGCCGCGGTTCACGCCGCGATCCATCCTGATGAGCTCGCCGAGCACGAGGTGGCCGGCGAAGCTGACGACGCCGACGACTCAGCGCCCACCGAAGAACCCCCAGGGGAGAGGCCGGTGTCGCGCTGAGGCGCGCCGTCGCTTTCGCGGTCACTCGCGAACATGCGGGTCGGCGAGCTCGGCCGGCACATTGCGAGCGACGATCACCGCCGCAACCAGGACGATGCCGCCACCGATGAGGCGGACCGGGCCGAGGTCCTCACCGAGCAGCAGCGCGGCAAGGACCACGGTCGTCGCCGGCTCGAGGGTGCTGATGATCGCGGCCCGAGTGGCCCCGACGCGGGCGAGCCCAGCGAGGAACATCGTGGCCGGGATCGCGGTCGCCACCACGGCCATGGAGAGAGCGAGAGCCCAGCCGCCCGCATCGAGCGGGCGCCACTGGCCGCCGACGGCGCCTGACGCGGCCAGCACTATCCCCGCGGTGGTGGCGATCACCGCTGTGGCCACCACAGACGACACATCGGCAAGCAGCACCCGCCCGACGAGGATGTAGGTGGCGTAGATGGCCGCGGTGGCGAGCCCGAAGAGCAGGCCGGCCGAGTCGATGGTGCCGTGTGCGCTGAGCGGGTTGACCACGGTGAACACCCCGACGACGGCCAGCGCCAGCGCCCCAACGCGCACCCGGTTGAGTGGCTCGCCCAGCAAGGCGGCGGCGAGGATCATGACCACGACCGGATACAGGTACAGGAGGATGCTGGTCACCGCGGCGGGCACCGTCTTCAGGCTGGTGAAGTACGTCGCCGCCTGGCCCACGTAGAGGAGCCCCATGACAACCAGGCCGGTGGTGCGCCGGCCCCATCGCACCCGCTCACCGCGGATCAGCACCACCGTCCAGAGGATCACCGCCGCCGCGGCGAAACGCACCGCCAACAGCTCCGTCAGCGGAATGGCCATGCGGTCGGCGTACTTGCCGTAGATCGCGAGGCTGCCAAAGAATGCCGCAGACAGGGCGGTCAGGAGCACCCCGGTGCGATCAATCCTCGCTGCGGACGTCGCTCCGGCCTTCATCGGGGAACTGTGTCAAACCGTCGTTGGCACGCCACCTCGCGGTGACGCTGGCGTGATGACGCCCGCTGGGGCCAAGTTAGGATCGAGCACATGGCATCTCCCTCGCACGCCGTGATGTTGCGCGAGATCTCGGCAGCCGGCGACCGCGAGAGCACTGGAGCCCTCGACATCGCATGGGACTCTGCCCACGCCAGCCTTTTCTTCAAGTTCGGCCATCCCCGCCACGTGGTCTTCACGACGGCCGACGGTCGCACCCTGGCCGGTGAGGATGCGCTGACCGCACTGGTGGCCGAGCTGCCCGCCGATATCGAGGTTGCCAGCTGGCGACGCGCCCCGGTCACCGAGGAGACCCTCGATCTCACCGCTGAGGAGCTCATTGCGCTCTTCGACCCCCATGGACCAGCGCACTCCAACGGCTCGGCTCGCTCGAGGCCTGGCCCCGAGCTGGGGCTGCCGGAGCCTGCCACTGGGCCCGCGCCACCGCGCCCGGCCTTCGGAGTGGCGCACTTTCCCCTTCTGCCGCTCGGCCCGGTGCTCTGGTCGGACGCGATGGCCAACGTCGTCGACCTCGAGGCCATGTTGCCGCTGCTGCCCAACTGTCTGCTGGTGCTGACCCTTCCCGAGCCGCAGGCCGCGGCCCTCGTCGCGGAGGGAGCAATCACCGATGCGGTCTGGATGACCGGCG
>CATPCA010000356.1 GCA_955652545.1 Candidatus Dormiibacterota bacterium | reverse complement strand
GTGCAAGGGGTAGCGATTGTCGAGGGCGGCGAACTTGCGGTTGACAGCGATGTTGGTGAGCACGTCGCTCGCCTTCAGCGACACCTTGATGTTGCGGAAGTCGAGCTCCTCGAGGATGCGGATGTGCCCCAGGGCCGCCTCGACCATGCGATCCGCGGTCTCGTCGATGCTGCCGCCCCGACCACGCTCGAGGTCCTTGCGCTGCGGGATGCTGCCGCTGTTGACCCCGATGCGGATGGGCACGTTGCGCGCGCCGGCCTCGCGGGCGATGTCGCGCACCTTGGTCGGGTCGGTGATGTTGCCCGGGTTGAGCCGCAGGCAGGCGATGCCGGCCTCGAGCGCCCGCAATGCAAGCGGCGCGTCGTAGTGCACGTCCGCGATCACCGGGATGGGCGACCCCTTGACGATGTCGCGCAGCGCAACGCCCGCTTCCGGCGTGTCGCAGGTGACCCGGATGATGTCGGCACCGGCCTTGGCGGCGCGCTCGATCTGCGCCAGCGTTGCGGAGACATCCTCGGTCTGCGTCTTGGTCATCGTCTGCACCGGGATCGGTGCGGCGCCCCCGATGACCACGCCGCCGACGTTGACGGGCACGGTGCGGCGGCGGGTGACGGTGCTGCTCACAGGGATCTCCCCACGTCTCCGATGGTGACATAGATGACGAACACGACCACGATCGCCAGGCTGATCGCGTAGATCAGCGCCTCGCGGCGTGGGTCCAGCCGGCGGCGCCGTGCCGCCTCGACGAGGATGAGCATGAACTTGCCGCCGTCAAGGAACGGGATCGGCAGGACATTGACCAGGCCGAGGTTCATGCTGATGAACGCGATCCAGTAGAGGAGGTTCTTGGTGCCGCGGTGCGCCTGGGTCACCGTCTGGGTGGCGATCCCGACGGGACCCGAGAGACCCTGTGGCCCGGTGACCCCGCCCAGCTGGGGGTTGGTGACCAGGTCGTAGAGCCCGACGGCGGTGTCGTGGACGAAGGCGGGGATCTGACCGAAGCCGTCGGCGAGCGACTGCACCACCGGCGCGCCGGCGAAGTCGGGCTCGACGCCGAGGCGCCAGGGGGCCTGGAGCTTGTTGGCGGCGCCGTCGCCGTCGGTGACGCCGGAGACGACGACGTCATGCAGGGTCGGCCCGGCGGTTCCGTCCGGGCTGGTGACGAAGCCGGCCAGCCGCACGGCCGCGCCACCGCCGAGCAGTTGCGCGGGGTCTCCCGAACCCACCGGCTGGCCGTTGATCGCGATGACGGTGAACATCCCCGGCGGCAGGGCGGTCGCGCCGCTGGTCGCGGCGCTCGGCGACGGCGCCGGCGTCGACCCCGGCGCGGCGGGCGGCGACACCGAGACCGAGGTCGGATACCCGTTGATGAGCACCAGCGACGGCTTGATGGTCGTGGTGTGGACTGCGCCGGCGCTGTCCCTGAACACCACCTGCATCAGATGCCCCTGGCTGGCGGCGGTGGCGGCATGGAGGTCGGCCGAGACATCGGCCGCGGTGTCGTGGCGGATCGGCCTGCCGTCGACACTGATGATGGAGTCGTTGTCATGAAGACCCGCCAGCTGGGCGGCCTCACCGGGCAGGAGGTGCGAGCCGGTCGGGGTTGCGAAGTAGACGGTGAACAGCACCCCCGCCAGCACCATGTTGGCGACGATGCCCGCGAGGATCACGGCGATGCGCTTGGGGATGGAGGCGCGGTAGAAGTTGCGCTCCCCGGCGTCGGCCTCGCCCTCGAGCCCGAGCATGCCGGCCATCTTCACGTAGCCGCCGGCGGGGATTGCGCGCAGCGAATACGTCGTCTCGCCGCGGCGACGGGCCCACAGCCGTGGGCCGAAGCCGAAGGCGAACTCGTCGACGCGCACCCCGGCCCACTTGGCGAGGACGAAGTGACCGCCCTCGTGGATCAGCACCACCACCAGCAGCACCAGGATGACCGCACCGATCCCGGTGAGGACGTCAAGGATCACGCCGGCGCCACCGCGGCGCGGACCTGGGCGCCGGCATGCGCACGGGCCCACGAGTCCGCCTCGAGGATGTCGTGGAGGGCCGGCGCGACGACGTTGGGCGCGGCTGCAACAGTTTGCGCCACCAGTGTCACGATCTCGTCGAAGCGGAGCCGGTGGTCGAGAAAGGCGGCGACCGCCACCTCGTTGGCCGCGTTGAGCACGGCCGGTGCGACCCCACCAGCCTCCCCCGCCGTGCGCGCCAGCGACACCGCCGGGAAGCGCTCGGCGTCGACCTCGAAGAACTCCAGCGGCGTGCCGCCCCCCAGTTGCACCGGCTCGGCGATGCCGGGCAGGCGTTCGCCGTCGGCGATGGCCAGCGCGATGGGCACGCGCATGTCGGGAACGCCGAGCTGCGCCATCAGCGCTCCGTCAACGAACTCAACGAACGAGTGAACGATGCTGCGTGGATGGATGACCACCCTGATGCTGGAGTACGGCACCTCGAAGAGGAAGTGTGCCTCGATGATCTCCAGTCCCTTGTTCATCATCGTCGCCGAGTCGATGGTGACCTTCGGTCCCATGTTCCAGGTGGGATGCCGCAGGGCCTCCTCCACCGTGATGGCGTCGAACGTGTGCAGGTCGCGCTCGCGGAAGGGCCCACCGCTGGCAGTCAGCAACAGCGCGCGAACTGCGGCGGCGCTCTCGCCGCGCAGGCACTGCCACAGGGCGCTGTGCTCGCTGTCGACGGGAAGGATCCGCGCCCCCGACGCCGCCGCCCGCGCCCGGACCAGCTCGCCGGCCATGACCAGCACCTCCTTGGTGGCGGTCGCGATGGTGCGCCCGGCGTCGAGCGCGGCCAGCGTCGGCAGGAGCGCCGCGGCGCCGGGTATGGCCACGCAGACGACGTCGCACTCCATCGCGGCGATCTCGCAGACTGCGTCCATCCCGGCACCGAACCCGTCAGGAACCCGCTCCCCGGGGCGGGGTGATGCCACGGCCGCGCGACCCACGCCGAATCGCCTGACCACGTCGACGAGCCCGGTGGCGTCGCTCCCCACCGCCGCGCCGACCAGCTCGAACCGTTGCGGGAAGCGCTCGATGACGTCGCAACACTGCCGGCCGATCGAGCCGGTGGCGCCGAGGAGCACGACGCGGCGGCGCGGCGCGGCGGCGCTGGAGGTCTCGGTCACGGCATCATTCTCCGCGAAGCCCGGCAAGCGCAGACCTCACGCGAGCGAGATCAGCCGGTAGAACCCGTACACCACCGGCGCCACCAGCAGCAGGCTGTCGAGCCGATCGAGCAGACCGCCGTGGCCGGGGATGAGCCGGCTCGCGTCCTTGGCGCCGCCCTGCCGCTTGAGGGCTGACTCGGCGAGGTCGCCACCCTGGGCAGCGACCGCCACGAGCAGGCCCTCGACGACGCCCAGCCACGGCGAGATACCGAGCAGGACACGGGCGAGCACTGCCGCGATGACGATGGCACCGAGCAGGCCGGCAACCGCACCCTCGATCGACTTCCGGGGTGAGAGCTGGGGGAAGAACCGGTGCCTCCCGAGGGTGCTCCCGGCGATGTATGCCCCGGTGTCGCAGACGATCACCGCGGCCAGGGCCACTGCCACGGCGCCGACCCCGAACCCGTGGTCGTGCGGACGCCAGTCGAGCAGCGCGACGAAGAAGCCGAGGGAGAACCCGATGTACACCGCCCCGGCGACGGCGGCCATCCAGCCCCGCCACGACATACCGCCGACGACCAGGCCGATGGTGCCTGCCACCAGGACTGCGCCCAGCCCGATGTCGAGAGCCGGCGGCGAACCGGGCACCGCAAAACGGATCGCCAGCCACACCGTGAGCGGG
>CATPCA010000355.1 GCA_955652545.1 Candidatus Dormiibacterota bacterium | reverse complement strand
TGCATCTTCTCGTCAGCTTGGGTGATGCCCCCCAGCTGATAAATGAAATCCATGTGCCACGCCGACCGGCGGAACTCCCCATCCGTCGCCGATTGCAGGCCCACGTCGCGCTGCATGGCCACGACGTCGCGGATGGTGTCATCCTCGATCTCCCGCAGCGCGTCCGCGGTGATCTCGTGTGCCGCGGCCTGCGCCCGTGCCGCCAGCAGGCGTTCAGGGCGCAGCAGGCTGCCGATGTGGTCGGCGCGGAACGGTGGCTCGCTGCGCCTGCCCATGGCGCTCACACCGACTCGACCAGCAGCGAGATGCCCTGCCCAACCCCAATGCACATCGTCGCAAGCCCACGGCGTACCTTCCGGTCTCGCATTGCGTACAGCAGGGTGGTGAGCAGCCTCGCACCGGAGCACCCCAGCGGGTGACCGATCGCGATGGCACCCCCCTTGACGTTGACGCGGTCCTCATCGAGGTGCAGCTCGCGCGTAACGGCAATGGCCTGCGACGCGAAGGCCTCGTTGAGCTCAACCAGATCGAGGTCATCGACCGACCAGCCGGCACTGGTCAGAGCGCGCTGCGTTGCGGGCACCGGTCCGATCCCCATGATGTCGGGATGAACCCCGGCGGTGCCGGTGGTGACATACCGGCCCAGCGGCGTTACACCGAGGGAGTCTGCAGCACGCTCGGAGAGAACCAACACCGCGGCGGCGCCGTCGTTGAGTGGCGAGGAGTTGCCGGCTGTCACGGTGCCCCTCGCGCGGAAGACGGGCGGCAGGGCGCCGAGCGTGACCGCCGACGCATCCGCCCGGATCCCCTCGTCGCGCATGAGTCTGGCGCCGTCTGCCAGTGTTACCGGGACGATCTCGGCGTCGAAATCCCCCGCCACGACGGCGGCGTGAGCGCGATGATGGCTGCGCGCCGCGAACTCGTCCTGCTGCTCGCGCGTCACTTCGAAGCGGCGGGCAACCTCCTCCGCTGTCTCGCCGAGCGATATGGGCGGGTAGAGCGCAGTCATGCGCGGGTTGACCAGCCGCCACCCGAGGCGCGTGTCGGCCATCTCCATGGCACGCGGATATGCCTGCTCCGGTCTCGGCACCACGAAGGGCGCTCTGGTCATGCTTTCCGACCCGCCGGCGATGACGACGTCCGCCTCACCGACGGCGACCAGCCGCGCTGCCGAAGCCACTGCCTCGAGCCCGCTGCCGCAGAGCCGGTTGACCGTTGCCCCGGGAACCTCGACTGGCAGCCCGGCGAGAAGTGACGCCATCCGCGCGACGTTCCGATTGTCCTCTCCGGCCTGGTTGGCCGCGCCCCACAGCACCTCGTCAACCTGCGCCACGTCCAGGGCCGGGGTTCGCGCCAGCAACGCGCTGATCGCGGTCGATGCCAGGTCATCGGGCCGCACGGCCGCGAGCTGGCCGCCGGCGCGGCCCGTCGGCGTGCGCACCGCCGTGGCGAAGTACGCGCCCGTCACGTCTCTATCCATGTCGCGCAGGCGGGGACAGGCCGAGTCTGAGCGTGGTCCTCACACACAGTCACGTCCTCGCAGCCGTAGAGCATGGGCGCGGAGCGATCATCGGCTGGCACGTCAACTCCTTCCACGGTATCCCACGCGCGCCTCGACGGCGCTCGCCGTCTTGCGCAGCGACGGCCCGTACCGCGACACCATCTCTGCCATGGACGTCGACCCCATCGATGTGTGAAACGAGAGGTTGATGGCGGCCACGACCTCGCCGGAAGCGCCGCGCACAGGGACCGCGATCGAGCGCAGGCCGTAGGCGAGTTCCTCATTGCTGGCCGCGAGGCCATTCAGGCGAACGTTGTCGAGCTCGCTGTTGAGTGCGGCAACGGTGGAGAAGGTGTTCGGTCCCATCGGCGTGAACGTCATGCTGTCCACGAGGCGGCGCCGCTCCACTGGGTTCAGGTATGCCAGCAACGCCTTCCCGAGGGACGTGCAATAGGCCGGAAGACGCGCGCCGACGTGGAGGTTGAGGTCGATCTGCGTCTGCCCGGGGCGCGCACTCCGGTACCTGTCGACATACACGACCTCGGTGCCGTCGAGGATCGCCATGTTCACTGTGAACCCGGTCTCGTTGGTGAGCCGCTGCAGATGCGGCGAGGCGATTTGGCGGATCTCCATCGAGTTGATCGCCGCGAATCCGAGGTCGATCACACGAAAGCCGAGGCGGTAGCGCCGCGTCGTCGGATCCTGCTCGAGGTAGCCAAGCCGCGCCAGCGTGGCGATGTATCGATGTGTGGTGCTGACCCCGAGCGCGAGCTCGCGCGAGATCTCCGTTGTCCCGATCAGCGCGCGGTCGCCACGAAAGATGGACAGGATCGACAGCCCACGCTCCAGCGACTGCGACAGCCCGGCGTCGGTTCGCCTGGCCGATCGTGGCGGCGGTGCTATAGACGGAGTCTCCGCCGGCTTATTCGACATATTCGAAAGCGATATTGACAGGTGGAAAGTGGTCGCTATAGGGTCGGCCACCGTCAGATGCGGATGGAGGAGGTCCCCCATGGGCGATCGTCAAGGCACGGACCTATTCGAGCAAGAGTTGTCCCGCCGCGAGTTGATCGTCCGGGCAGGCGTCGGACTGGGCGGATTCACCCTTGCCGGGCCGATCCTGGCGGCCTGCGGAGCCGGCGGCGGCAGCGCCAGCAGCGGCGCCAGCGCGGGCACCATCACGATCGGGTTCGTCAGCCCGCGCACGGGCGCGACGGCCGGCTTCGGCGAACCGGACGGCTACGTGCTAGGTCTGGCTCGGAAGGCGTTCGCCAACGGTCTCAACATCGGCGGCAAGCAGTACTCGGTCACGGTGGTCGACAAGGACAGCCAGTCCGACCCGGCGCGCAGTGCCACGGTGGCCCATGACCTGATCAACAGCAGCAATGTCGATCTCATGCTGGCCACCTCGACACCGGAGACGGTGAACCCCGTATCCGACGCTTCGGAGGCGGCCGGGGTTCCGTGCGTGTCGACGGTGGTTCCGTGGGAGGCCTGGTACTTCGGTCGTGGCGCCAAGCCCAACCAGCCGTCACCGTTCAAGTTCACGTATCACTTCTGCTTCGGCGTGCAGCAGTTCGCCAACGCCTACTCACACCTCTGGCCGCAGGTCGTGACCGACAAGAAGGTTGGGGTCATGTGGCCGAACGACGCCGACGGCAACGCCATCCGTGGCGCGCTGGGGCCGCTGCTGCAGGCGGCCGGATACAGCATCGTGGACCCCGGTGCGTACACAGACGGCACCAACAGCTACACGAGTCAGATCGGGCAATTCAAATCTCAGAACTGCGAGATCTTCAACACGTTCCCGATCCCGCCGGACTTCGCGACGTTCTGGGCACAGGCGGCCCAGCAGGGGTACAAGCCGAAGATCGCGCAGATCGCCAAGACGGGACTCTTCCCGTCGCAGGTCGAGGCGCTGGGCACCATCGGCGTCAACCTCGCCGGCGGGGCCTACTGGACCCCCACCTACCCGTACACCTCCCCGCTGACCGGCCTCACGGGCAAAGCTTTGGGAGATGGCTACAGCTCGAGCAGCGGCAAGCAGTGGAACCAGCAGCTCGGGCCATCGCTGGCACTCTTCGACGTGGCGGCCGCGGCGCTCAAGGCAAGCGGCAACCCCAAGGACAAGATGGCGGTGGCCAACGCTATGAAGACGCTCAGCGTTGACACATCGATTGGCCACCTGGCATGGGGAAAGGGCCCCGTGCCGAACGTGGTTGCCACGCCGATCCTGGGCGGCCAATGGGTCGCTGCCAGCGGCACAGGCCACCCGCTCGACTTCGTCATCTGCGAGAACTCCAGCGACCCGAAGGTGCCGGTGGCAGCTCAGCTCAAGCCGTACGCGTA
>CATPCA010000354.1 GCA_955652545.1 Candidatus Dormiibacterota bacterium | reverse complement strand
GGATTGGGCGCCGCTGTATATCCCGTTGCTGGTCATCGGCATCCTGGTGCTCGCCGGCTTCGGCCCGGCCGCGGTCACCTACCTCGCCGAGTGTTCAGAGACGTTCGTGGCCGATCGATCGGCGTTGATGGCCTTCTACACAGTTGCCCTGGCCGGTGGTGGGGCCATCGGGTCGGTGATCGGCGGCTTTGCGGTGCGGCTCGACTACGCGGACGGGTTGGTGCTTTTCGGCCTGTTCTTGACCGTGTTTGCCTTCGCGGCACTGGGGCCGGCGATGCGCTACGAGCGAGCGCTGCTGGAGCGGTCCGGACCCGGGCCGACTCCTGCCGCCGCGCCCTGATCCGACCCGTGCTGGCGACGAGCTAGCTGACCACGCGTCGCCCGCCTGTCACCAGGCATACGCCTGCGGCGCAGGGCCGACCGCAGGAAAGATCTCGTCGAGACGCGCAAGAGCCTGTGCGTCGAGCTCGACGTCGAGTGCGTGGACGCTGCTCTCGAGCTGCTCGACGGTGCGAGGCCCGATAATCGGAGCGGTGATGCCCGGCTGGGCGAGCAGCCAGGCGATCCCGACGTTGGCGGGGTGGTGTCCCAGCTCGTCGCACAGCGCCTCGTACTGCTCGATCTGGCTGCGGTGCTCGTTGAGAACCTGCTGGGTCGACTCCGACGCCGACCGGCCCTCCTTCTGCTTGCGCAGGATGCCGCCCAGGGCCCCGCGCATCAGCGGGCTCCACGGGATGATCCCGATACCGTATTCGCGCGCAGCCGGGATCACCTCCATCTCGATGCGGCGTTCGATGAGGTTGTAGAGCGACTGCTCGCTGACCAGCCCCTGGAGGTGGCGGGCCCGTGCCGCCTCTTGCGCCTGCACGAGGTTCCAGCCCGCGAAGTTCGACGAGCCGACGTAGATGACCTTGCCCTGGCGGATCAGCGTCTCCATAGCCTGCCAGATCTCATCCCACGGCGTGTCCAGGTCGACGTGGTGCATCTGGTAGAGGTCCAGATGATCGGTCTGCAGGCGACGCAATGAGCCCTCGCAGGCACGGATGATGTTGCGCGCTGAGAGGAACGTGTCGTTGGGCCAGTCGCTCATCGACCCGTACAACTTGGTGGCGACGACGACCTTGTCGCGGCGGCCACCGCCCTGGGCGAACCAGCGGCCCACGATCTGCTCGGTTACCCCCTCCCCCTTCTTCCAGCCGTACACGTTGGCGGTGTCGAAGAAGTTGATGCCCTCGTGCAGCGCGCGGTCCATGATCGCGTGCGAAACGTCCTCGCTGGCCTGCGGCCCGAAGTTCATGGTGCCGAGACAGAGCCGGCTGACGGAGAGGCCGGAGCGCCCCAGGTGCGTGTACTGCACGCTCCCCAGTCTGACCGGCGGGTCAGCTCTCCCGCTCGAGCTCGCGCAGCACCCAGCGGACTGTGTCGGAGTCGAACCCGCGCCGCTGCAGTCGACCGCCAAGGCGCTGCCGGCCTTGGCGAAGCGTGATGTCGTGCGACGGCCGCTGCGCGAAGTGGCGACCCAGTTGCAGCGCTGCAGCGCGTTCGTCCTCGATGTCGACGTCGGCGAGGGTGGTGCTGATCGCCTCGGAGGGGATCCCGCGAGCGCGCAGCTCGGCGCCAACCTGGATACGTCCGTGGCCAGTGCGCTGCCGCCGGGCCGCAATCGCGTTGGCCAGCCCAGCATCGTCGACGTAGCCGTGCGCAACCATGGCCGCCGTGGCCGCGGCCGACGCCTCAGGGCTGAAGCCGCGCCGTACGAGGCGTCGCTCGAGCGCTGCCGCCGACTGCGCCGCGGCGGCGAGGATTCGCACCGCCACCTCTTCCGCGGCGGTGACCGAATCGGGGTCCGCGGGCGTCGCCGGCGCCTGGTGGCGGCCGGCGTTGCCCGGGCTGCTCACGCCGCCGGGCCGACCGGGATCGCCGGGGCGACGCCGTTGCCGTCGGGGGCGTCGAGCGGGGTGACCTCCGGCAAGGACTGCACCTTCACCTTGCCGGCGATCTCCTCGAGCAGCTCGGTATTCTGACGAAGGAAGTCACGAACGTTCTCGCGGCCCTGGCCGAGCCGCATGTCGCCGTACGAGAACCACGCACCGCTCTTGTCGACGACCTTGGTGTCGATGGCGATGTCGAGCACACTGCCGGCGTACGAGATCCCCTCGTTGTAGAGGATGTCGAACTCGGCCACCCGGAAGGGGGCGGCGATCTTGTTCTTGACAACCTTGACCTTGACTCGGTTGCCGACCACGTCGAGACCCTGCTTGATGGAGTCGATCTTGCGGATGTCCATGCGCACAGACGCGTAGAACTTCAGCGCGCGACCGCCGGTGGTGGTCTCGGGGTTGCCGAACATCACCCCGATCTTCTCGCGGAGCTGGTTGATGAAGATGACGCAGGTGTTGGAGCGCGAGATGGCGGCGGTGAGCTTGCGCATCGCCTGGGACATCAGCCTGGCCTGGAGGCCGACGTGGCTGTCTCCCATCTCGCCGTCGATCTCAGCCTTGGGGACGAGGGCTGCGACCGAGTCGATGACGACCACGTCGACCGCGCCGCTGCGCACCAGCACCTCGACGATCTCGAGCGCCTGCTCGCCGGTGTCGGGCTGGGAGATCAGCAGCTCGTCGGTGTTGACGCCGATGCGGCCCGCGTACTGCGGGTCGAGCGCGTGCTCGGCGTCGATGAACGCGGCCACGCCGCCCAGCTTCTGAGCCTCCGCGATGATGTGCAGGGTGAGCGTGGTCTTGCCCGACGACTCCGGGCCATAGATCTCGATGACGCGGCCACGTGGCACCCCGCCCACGCCCAGGGCGATGTCCAGGGTCAGAGCGCCCGTCGGGATCGCCTCCACACGCTGGGTGCGCGCCTCGCCGAGGCGCATGATCGCTCCCTTGCCGTGGGCGCGCTCGATCTGCCCAAGAGCTGTCGTGAGTGCCCGATCCCGCTCTGTCGTCACCGCCTCACTCCCCTTGCCGGCGGCCACTCGCCGCCCGTTGACCTCGATATCGGGCTCGATGGTACGACTTTCTGGTGTTGTTGTCAAAGCAGAAACTCCATGAACGGTGGAATGAGATGGGCCGGTGCTGCGGAGGTCGCCGGGCGGGCTGGTCGGAGTGTTGAGCGAACGGATGTTTGCCCCACTGTAGCTGCTGGTGGTCGAGATGACAACGGCAGCGTGGAGGTAGGCGGCGACAACAGCCTGTCGCGGCGGCCGCGGTGTTCACGCCAGCCCCAGGAGCAACTCGAGCGCAGCCTGGACCGCTGCCGCACGGTTGCCCTCGCGGCCGTGGTCGCCGTCGAGCCGAACCAAGCGCTCCACGCCCGGCGCGGCCAGC
>CATPCA010000353.1 GCA_955652545.1 Candidatus Dormiibacterota bacterium | reverse complement strand
GCCGATCCCCAGCGGCGCGACGGCGACGCACGCCGAGAAGGCGCCTGCACACAGCGCCACGCGCCACGGCGCGGTGACGGTCATTGAACCGAGGTCAGAAAGCTCAGGTGCTTGCCGATCAGCGCCGCGGTCGCGGTGTCGAGACCGAGCGCGTTGCGCAGGTCCGCCAGGTTGGCGAAGGGACCCCACCGCGTCCGGACGTCGACGATCGAGGTGGCGATGTCGGGTGTTATCCCGGGGATCTGCTCCAGCTCGTCAACCGATGCGCTGTTGGCGTCGAGCTTCACCGACGTGGCCGCGCGGGCGCCCTTGGCGAAGGGAACGTTGACCTGGTGACCGTCGTGGAGCACCCCGGCCATGTTGGGCAGCTTGCCGGGATCGGCGCTCGGGAGGATTCCGCCTGCGTCGGCGATGGCGTCGGCGATCCGTGCACCGACAGCGAGCTCGTACAGGCCAGGGTGGGCCACGGCGCCGCTGACGAACACCAGCAGCGTCGCCGCCGGGCCGGGCGCCGCGACCGCGGGTGTCGCCGAGGCCACCGGCTGATCACTGCCGCGTGCCGTCATCACGACGCCGATGGCCGCTGCCGACGCAGCGATGAGGCTGATGCCCAGCATCCGTCCGGACTTTCGTGTCAACAGCCTGTGCAGGTCCGCCATGCACGCGAGTGTCCGGTGGTCAGGCGGACGCTGAACGGACGAGGCGGCAGCAGCGCCTCAGCAGGCCCCCGCCGGCAGCGGGCAGGTCGCCGGCAGGTAGGCGAGGGTGGTCGTCCCCGGCTGCTGCGCGCTGAAGCTGACGCTGTAGTGCCCGCGAGTGCCTGCCCCGGACGCGACCGGCGGCGCCACCGTGATCGCCGAGAGTAGGTGCGTCCCGTGCGGTTCAGCCGGGATCGGCGGCATACGCGCGTCGATCGCGACGGCCACGTCCTGCCCCACGCCGACGCTGACACACGTGACCGAGCCGAGGTGCAGCACCCCGGGCGTCGTCGCCACGTCGGCCGTCACGTGGATCTGGATCACGGTGAGGGCCTGCATCTCTCCACGGGGTGGCGCAGTTGCGGCGGCGGCTTGCGGACACGCCGACGCTGTCGGCAACGCTGTCGGTGACACCCCCGCGGGCTGCTGTCCCGCGGCGCCAGTCGACCCGCATGCGCCGAGCGCAAGCAGCCCCGCGGCGACTGCCGCGATGGCCACGGCTCGCCGGCCGCCAACCCTGGACTCCTTCACGCGCCTCACCATCTGCACACCGTATTCCATGCCGCGCGTTCGCCGCGCGCACCCGATTGACACGCCGCATCGTCACAGCACGACCAATGTCTGGACGACGATCAGGGGCTGCTGGGCAGCTGCGGCCGCCCGTCGTCGCCCATCGGCCACCCCGGGTTGTGCGCCAGCTCCCATACGTGGCCGTCAGGATCGGCGAAGTACCCGGAGTACCCACCCCAGAACACCTTGACCGGCTCCTTGAGAACCCGGCCGCCCGCCACCCTCACCTGGTCGAACGCCTCGTCGACCAGGGCCTCGCTCTCCAGGTTGATGGCCAGGGTGACACCGCGGAACCCGTGGATGTCGTCATCCTCGTCCGAGTTCGCGTCCTCCGCCAGCGCGTCGCGGCCGAACAGCCCGAGAAGGCCACCGGCGGTGTTGAAGAAGCTGACCTCGCCCTCGACCGACGCGGGCGACAACGGCCATCCCAGCGCGCGGTAGAACGCCGTGCTTGCCGCCACGTCGCGCACGCCGAGCGTCGCCAGGCTGACACGTGCGGGGATGCTCACGGCTCGCCAATCGTACGCACACCGGCGCCGTCGCGGCAGGTGCGGCGCCGATAAGATGACCAGGGTGACCACCACGCAGGCCGACCCGCTCGCCACACTCTCCCGCGCGGTCGATCAAGCAGGCGAAGTCATCGCCGGCGTCGCCGGTGACCAATGGGAGATGCGCACTCCGTGTCACGAATGGGACGTCGCACGCCTGGTCGACCACGTCATACAATCGGCGCGCAACGGCACGGTCCGCGCCACCGGCGGCAGCGCCGACTGGACGGCGGCACCGCCCCACGCCGACGACGCGGCCGCAGAGTTTCAGGCCGCGGCAGCTGCGCTCGTCGCGGCCTGGCACGGTGCGGACCTCGAGGGCAGAGTCGACATGCCCGGGATGGGCGAGATGCCGCGGCGCTTTCCCGTCGACCAGCTCACCGCCGAGTTCGCCGTCCACAGCTGGGACCTGGCCCGGGCCACCGGTCAGTCGACAGCTCTGGACTCCGTGGTGGGCGAGGCGGCGCTGACCTGGGCGCGGGGCGTGCTGCGGCCGCAGATGCGGGGCGAGGCATTCGGTCCGGAGGTGTCTATTGATCCGTCGGCACCGCTGTACGACCGGGTCGCCGCGTTCTTCGGTCGCGACCCCAACCGGCTCTGACGCCCCGCCGGACGCGGCCAGCCGGGGGTCCTCGCGACCTCGGAGTGCACGCTGACCAGCCGCGCCGGCACGTCCCGTTCGCTCAGCCAATCGACGGCGCCGGCCCCTTTCACGATCGCCGCCGTGGCCGCGATGTTGGCGTCGAGGCAGGTGCCCGCGACGCAGGTCACCGTCCGCCACGGCCCCGCAGCCGGCAGGCCCGTGCTCGGGTCGACGATGTGGTGCAGATCCATCGCGCCGCGGCGCCACCTGCGGATGGTGGTCGTCGACGTGGCGACGCCGCCGTCGCGAATGGCGATCGCCTCCGCCCCAATGGCGATGCGCGCATCGCTCGCCTCGGAGACCTGGATGACCCAGCCGTCCTCCGGTGCCTCGCCGGCGACCGCGATGTCCCCGCCAAAATTGACAAGAACCCCGCCGCCGCCCATGGCATGGAGCGCTGCTGCGGCGGCGAGATCGGACGCCAACGCCTTGGCGGTCGCGCCGAGGTCGATCTCGACCCCAGCGGGAATCAGCACGCTGCGGGTCACCTCGTCGAGGCGCACGCAGCGCCATCCCGGGACTGAGCCGACCCGCAGCAAAAGTGGTCCCCCGTCGCGCGCGACAGTTGCGAAGTCGCCAACGTAGCCGATCGT
>CATPCA010000352.1 GCA_955652545.1 Candidatus Dormiibacterota bacterium | reverse complement strand
CCTTGTCCTTCGCCGGCTTCTCGGCTGGCTTCTCCTTGTCGGCCTTCTTCTCGGCCGCCTTGCCCTCCGCCGGCTTCTTCTCCGCCGGCTTCTCCTCATCTGTCTTCTGCCCGGTCGTCTTGTCCTCAGCCGGCTTCTTCTCCGCCGGCTTCTCCTCGTCGGTCTCTTGCGCGGCCGCCTTGTCCTCAGCCGGCTTCTTCTCCGCCGGCTTCTCCTCATCTGCCTTCTGCTCGGCCGCCTTGTCTTCAGCCGGCTTCTTCTCCGCCGGCTTCTCCTCATCTGTCTCTTGCTCGGCGGCCTCGGACCCGTCCTTGTCCTCGCCCGCCTTGCCGTCGGCGCTCTGCGGGGCTTCGGCCTTGTCCTTGGGGGCATCCTCAGGCTCGTCGCCACCCAGCTCCTTGGCCTTCTCCACCGCCTCGTCGATGGTGCCGACCATGTAGAAGGCGTCCTCGGGAAGGTCGTCGTGCTTGCCGTCGAGGATCTCGGCGAAGCCGCGGATCGTCTCCTCGAGGGGCACGTACTTTCCGCCACGACCGGTGAACTGCTCGGCGACGTGGAAGGGCTGAGAGAGGAAGCGCTGCACGCGACGGGCGCGCTGGACGGTCACCTTCTGGTCGTCGCTCAGCTCCTCCTGACCGAGGATGGCGATGATGTCCTGCAGCTCTTTGTACTCTTGGAGCACGCGCTTGACGCCCTGGGCGACGCGGTAGTGCTCGTCGCCGACGATGTTCGGGTCGAGCGCGCGGCTGAACGAGTCGAGCGGATCCACCGCCGGGTAGATGCCGATCTCGGTCAGCGCCCGGCTCAGGGCCACTGTCGAGCCGAGGTGGGCGAACGTGGTGGCGACAGCGGGGTCGGTGAAGTCGTCGGCGGGCACATACACCGCCTGCACCGACGTGATCGAGCCGCTCTTGGTTGAGGTGATGCGCTCCTGGAGGTCGCCCATCTCCGTGCCGAGCGTTGGCTGGTACCCGACTGCGCTGGGCATGCGCCCGAGCAGGGCTGAGACCTCGGCGCCGGCGAGTGTGTAGCGAAAGATGTTGTCGATGAAGAGAAGAACGTCCGACTCCTCCTCGTCGCGGAAGTGCTCGGCGATCGTCAGCCCCGTCAGCCCCACCCGCGCCCGCGCACCCGGCGGCTCGTTCATCTGGCCGAAGACCAGGGCGGTCTTGTCCAGGACCCCGGACTCCTCCATCTCACCGTACAGGTCGCGGCCCTCGCGGGTGCGCTCGCCGACCCCGGCGAACACCGAGAAACCGCCGTGCTCCTTGGCGATGTTGTTGATCATCTCCTGCACGATGACCGTCTTCCCGACACCGGCACCGCCGAAGAGCCCGATCTTCGAGCCCTTGCTGAACGTGCAGATCAGGTCGATGACCTTGATGCCGGTCTCGAGGAGCTGCTGCTCGGTCGACTGCTCGTCGATGGGAGGCGCGAGTCGATGAATTGGCGCCAGCGGCGCATCCTTGAGCGGCGGCTTGCCATCGATTGGCTCGCCGATGACGTTGAACATGCGGCCCAATGTCTTGCGGCCGACGGCAACCTGGATGGGTCCACCGGTGTCCTCGAACGTGTCGCCGCGACGCAGACCATCGGTGGAGTTCATGGCGATGGTGCGGACGGTGCTGTTGCCAAGATTCTGCTGCACCTCGAGGACGAGGCGGCTCTTGTCTTCGCGGATGCGCTCGAGGGCGTAGTAGATGTCGGGAAGTCTGTCTCCCTCGAACTCGACATCCACCACCGGGCCGATCACCTGCACCACCGTGCCGGTGCCCACGCCCTTCTGCTTGCCGGTTTTCTTCTCGGCGACTGCCATCTCTGTGCTCTCCTTCCGGTCCTGGTCGGGACTCAGCCCGCCAGCGCGGCCGCGCCGCTGACGATTTCCATCAATTCCGTCGTGATCGTGCTCTGCCGCACCGTGTTGGCGGTCAGCGTCAGGTCCAGGATCAGGTCGTTGGCATTGTCTGAGGCGTTGCGCATGGCAACCATCTGCGCAGCCATCTGGCTGGCAAGGTTCTCCAGAACCGCCCGGTAGATCTGCGCCTCGATGTAGCGGGGCAGGAGGGCGTCGAGCACGACCTCGGGCTCCGGCTCGTAGACGAAGTCGGCAGCCAGTTTGCCGCTCGCCTCGGGGACCTCGACGGGCAGCAGCCTGTGCACAGTGGCCTGTTGACGGCCCGCGCTGATGAACCGGGCGAACACGAGGTCGACCTGGTCGGCATCGCCGTTCTCGTACTGCTCCATGGCAACGCGGATGGCGGGAAGGATGTCGCCCATCGACGGCCGGTCGCCGAGGTTGCTGCGGTCGGCAACGAGGTCCTTGCGCAACCTGCGCATGGTGTCGCGGCCTTTGCGGCCGATGGTCACCACTGAGGCTGCCGTGGGAGATTCGTTCATCTCACGCAGCGCCAGTCGGACGTTGTTGCTGTTGAGCGCGCCGACCAACCCTCGGTCGGACGTGACCAGGATGACGAGTCGTTTGCGCAGCTCGCGCACCTCGAGGTACGGGTGCTTGTACTCGGGGTCGCGCCTGAACAGGTCGGCGATGACATTGGTGATCTCGTCCGCGTACGGCCGCGCGGACTCCAGGCGCTCCTGGGCGCGTCGCATCTTGGCGGCGGCGACCAGTTCCATCGCCTTGGTGATCTTCTGCGTGTTCTTGACGCTCTTGATGCGCCGGCGCAGGTCGCGGAGAGATGCCATCTACCCTGCAAAGCCCTCTTTGAACTTCTCGATCGCGGCGATCAGCTGCTTCTCCGTTTCGGGGGTGAGCTCCTGCTTCTCGTTGATCTCCTTCTCGAGGTCCGCGTGATCACTGCTGAGGAAACGCAGCAGTCCCTTCTCGAACTCGCTGACACGGTCCACCGGCACGTCGTCGAGGTAACCGTGGGTGCCCGCGAAGATGGCGATCACCTGTTGCGCAAAGGGAACCGGCGAGTTGGCCGGCTGTTTGAGCAACTCGGTCATGCGAGTCCCCCGGTCGAGCGTTGCCCGGGTACGCTTGTCGAGGTCGGCCGCGAACTGGGCGAAGGCCTTGAGCTCTCCGTACTGGGCAAGGTCGAGCTTGAGCTGCCCAGCGACCTGCTTCATCGCCTTGGTCTGTGCCGCCGAACCGACGCGCGACACCGAGATGCCGACGTTGATGGCCGGACGGATGCCGGCATTGAAGAGGTCCGTCTCCAGGAAGATCTGGCCGTCGGTGATGGAGATGACGTTGGTGGGGATGTACGCCGACACGTCGTTGGCCTGCGTCTCGATGATCGGCAGCGCGGTCAGGGTGCCCCCGCCCTCCTCGTCGTTCATGCGCGCCGCGCGCTCGAGGAGGCGGGAGTGGAGGTAGAAGACGTCGCCGGGGTACGCCTCGCGCGACGGCGGACGGCGCAGCAGCAATGACAGCTGGCGGTACGCCTGGGCGTGCTTGCTGAGGTCGTCGTAGACGATGAGCGCGTGCTTGCCCTTCTGCATGAAGTACTCGCCCATGGCACAGCCGGCGTACGGCGCCATGAACTGCAGCGGCGCCGGGTCGCTCGCGGTGGCCGCGACGATGATGGTGTTCTGCAGCGCACCGGCCTCTTCGAGGCGAGCGGCCACCTGGGCAACCGTCTGGCGCCGCTGGCCGATGGCCACGTAGATGCAGACGATGCCGCTGTCCTTCTGGTTGATGATGGCGTCGAGCGCCACCTGCGTCTTGCCCGTCTGGCGGTCGCCGATGATCAGCTCTCGCTGGCCGCGGCCGATGGCGAACATTGCGTCGATGGCCTTGATCCCGGTCTGCATCGGGGTGGTCACCGCCTGGCGGAAGATGACACCGGGAGCCACGTGCTCGATGGGAAGGTTCTGCGACGTCTCGACCGGTCCCTTGCCGTCGAGCGGTTCGCCGAGCGCGCTGACGATGCGACCGATCAGCTCGTCGCCGACGGGTACCTCCGCGATCCGTCCGGTGGTCCGGACGGTGTCGCCCTCCTGCAGATGCTGGTATTCGCCCATGATGACCGCGCCGACACCGTCCTCACGGAGGTCGAGCGCCAGGCCGAGAACCGCGTGTCCGCCGGGGGGCGCCGGAAACTCGAGCAGTTCGCCGGCCATCGCCTCCTCGAGCCCGTAGATGCGCGCGATGCCGTCGCCGACGGACGTGATCACACCCTCGTGCGCGTCGACGACCGGGGCGTCGAAGCTGGCGATCCTCTGCTTCAGGATGTCGCCGATCTCGTCGCTGCGTATGGCCATGGTG
>CATPCA010000351.1 GCA_955652545.1 Candidatus Dormiibacterota bacterium | reverse complement strand
GCATGGTGAAACCCACCGCCGCGATGAGCCTCATCATCGCAGCCTTCGGGTTCGGGCTGGTGAGCATGTCGATCATCGCCATCGCGGCGGTGGGTTTCACCATGCAGTTCGGCATCACCAACATGATCAACCTGGCCTACGGACAGGTGATGATCAGCTCCGCGTACGCCGCCTATCAGCTGAACAACGCGGGTGTCAGCATCTGGGCGGCACTGGTCGTCGGCGCCATCTTCGGCGCCGTCTTCTCATTCGTCCTCAATCGGTTGGTCTACGGGCCCTTCCAGCGCAAGGGGACCAACCTCATCGGCATGGTGATCATCTCCCTGGCCGTCTCGCTGCTGATCGCCAACCTGCTCCTGCCGATCGTCGGCTATTACAGCGTCTCGTACCACGTCGACCCGGGCACCACGTTCCACGCGGGCTCGATCGCACTGACCGGCCTGCAACTGGGGATCATCACCCTCGCCGTGGCCTTGATGCTCGCGATCCACGCGCTCCTCAAGCTCACCAGGCTGGGCAAGGCGATGCGGGCAACCGCCGCCAATGCAACCCTCGCCCGCAACTGCGGCATCCCGACCAGCCGCGTCATCGACCTGGCGTGGCTGATCACGGGGGCGCTGTGCGGCGTCGCAGGAACGGTCGCCGGGATGAACTCCGACTCCTTCGCGGTGTCCAACGGCTCCGAGTTCCTGATCCCGATCATCGCTGCGGCGGTGCTCGGCGGAGCCGGCAGCCCGTACGGCGCGATGATCGGCGCGGTCATCATTGGCGTGATGACCGAGCTCAGTGCGGCGGTCATCTCTCCGCAGTACAAGCAGGTGATCGCCTTTGCGGTCCTGGTGCTGGTGATGATCCTCCGGCCGCAGGGCCTGCTGGCCAAGCGCGGAGCCCTGGCGGCCGCCGGATGACCTACTACCTGACCACGTTGCTGGTCTACGCCGCTGTCGACGCCATGGCGTGCCTGGCGATCAGCCTTCAATTCGGCGTCTCCGGCATCGTCAACTTCAGCCTCATCATCTTCCAGGCTGCGGGCGCGTACACGGCCGGTGTCCTCTCGCTGCCACCGGACAGTGCCAACGGTGGCTTTCAAACCTACGTCCTGGGGCTGAACCTGCCCTTCCCGATCCCATGGATCGGGGCCACGCTCGTTGCGGCGATCCTGGCTGTCCCCGTCGGCCTGGTGGTCCTGCGGCGCCTGCGCAGCGATTACCAGGCCATCGCGATGCTCGTCATCTCCGTGATCGCGACCCTGATGATCACCAACACGACGAGGTTTCTCGATGGCGCCGCCGGGCTGTCGCTGGTGCCCCAGCCCCTGTCGGACCGGTTCGACCCCTACTCGGCCAGCTACCTCTGGGTCTACGTCGGCGGGTCGCTGCTCCTGACGCTGCTGGTCTTCGTCATCGCCCAGCGGATCATCAACTCGCCGTATGGGCGGTCACTGAGAGCCATGCGCGAGCACGAGCTGGCGGCGAGCGCGCTTGGCAAGAACTCGGTGGCGATGAAGATCACCGTGTTCGTCCTGGGCGGCGCGATCGCCGGCCTGAGCGGTGCCATCCTGGTGGGCTTCATCACCACCTGGGCGCCCTCGACCTGGCTGTACCCCGAGACGCTCATCCTCTTCGCGGCGGTCATCGTCGGCGGCCGGGGCAACAACTACGGCGCCGTGCTCGGTGCTCTGCTGGTGCCCGTCGGTTTCGAGGAGGCCACTCGCTACCTTCCCTCGTTCGGCCCTCCCGGGCTGATTCCCGCCCTCGAATGGGTGTGCATCGCAGGCCTGATCCTCGGTTTCCTGTGGTTCCGTCCCCGCGGTGTCTTCCCCGAGCGCCGGCGCATCTTCGCCGCGCGCGTCGCCGCCGCAACGCCGGAGGAAGCCGGTGCTGGCTGACACCGAGGTCGTGGAGCAGCAGCCGGGGCCTGACGGCGAGGCGGCGGCAGGCACACAGCCCTTGCTCGTGGCCACCGACGTCCACCGTCATTTCGAGGGCATGCGCGCGGTCGACGGCGCCTCGATCGAAGCCTTGCCGGGTCACATCACCGGGCTGATCGGCCCCAACGGCGCGGGCAAGTCCACTCTCCTCGCGGTCCTGGCCGGCACGCTGCCGGCGACGAGCGGAACCATCGTCTTCGACGGTGAGGACATCACCCGGTTGCCTGCCTTCCGGCGCGCCCGCCGCGGACTGGTGCGCACCTTCCAACTGCCGTCGGAGTTCGCCCAGCTCACCGTCCTCGAAAACCTCCTCGTGGCAGCTCCGAACAATCGCGGCGACTCCCTGCGGGGGGCACTGCTGGGGAAGCGCTACTGGAAGAGCGACGAGGACGTACTCGTCGAGCGCGCCCGCGGGTTGCTCGATCGCTTCAACATGAGCGCCAAGGAGTCCGACTACGCCGCTTCATTGAGCGGTGGTCAGAAGCGGATCGTGGAGATCATGCGCGCGCTCATGCTGAATCCGCGGCTGCTCCTTCTCGACGAGCCGATGTCCGGGGTTCACCCCTCGATCATCGACGAGATCGCAACCTATTGCGAGGCGCTGCGCGACGAGGGTCTCACCATCGTCATGGTGGAGCACGAGCTGCACATGATCGAGCGTATGTGCAACCCGGTCATCGTGATGGCGCAGGGCCGGATCATCGGCCAGGGCTCCATGGCCGCACTGCGACAGCAGCGTGAGATCGTTGACGCATACCTTGTCGGATAGAGCCCCGACAGTGGTGGAGAGGCCGGCACCGCTGTTGCGCGCCGACGCCATCACGGCGGGCTACGGTGGTGTGCCTGTCGTCCGTGACGTCTCCGTGAGCGTCGGACCCGGCGAGATTGTGGCCATCATCGGCCCCAACGGAGCAGGCAAGAGCACCCTGCTCAAGGCACTCGTCGGCATCCTCCGCGTCACCTCCGGCCGCATCATGCTCGGCGACGACGAGGTCACCAACCGGCCGCCTGAGGAATTGGCGCGCCGGGGTGTCGGCTACGTGCCGCAGGTGCAGGACATCTTCGAGCCCCTCACAGTTCTCGAGAACCTGGACATGGGTGGATACCTGCTCAAGGGCTCGGTGATCCGGACGCGTGTCTCCGAGGTTCTGGACGTCTTCCCTCAGTTGAAGCCGATGCTCAAGCGCCGCGCCGACAAGCTGAGTGGCGGCGAACGCAAGATGCTCGCGATCGCCCGAGTGCTGATGCTCGACCCGAGGGTGCTCATCCTCGACGAGCCCACCGCCAACCTGGCTCCGCAGCTCGCCGACAAGCTGTTGCGCGAACAGATCAGCGGGCTGGGCAAGCTGGGCAAGGCAGTGCTCCTGGTCGAGCAGCGAGCGCGAGCCGCTCTCGATATCGCCGCCTGGACATCCGTTCTCGTGTCCGGCTCCACTCGAGTGGAAGGCCGCCCCGGCGAACTCCTCGATCGCCAGGATTTCGAGGAACTTTTTTTGGGAGCCGCGACCAGCCTCAGCTCGGCTGGTGGCTCGGAGGCACAGAACCGATGAAGCTGCTGATGTTCAACGAAGGTGGCGAACGGCGCCTCGGGGTGGGGCGGGACGGAGGGCCCGATGAGATTGTGGACGTGGCGGCGGCCGCCCGCGGCTCGGAGTCCACGGCGCCGCCCGGCGACATCCTCGGCGTCATCGATGGGGGCGACGAGGGGCTGGCGCGCATTGCCGAGCTGGCCTCCGCGGCACATGGGGGCGAGGGCGTCCGCAGGCTCGCCGACCTCACGGTGCTGCCT
>CATPCA010000350.1 GCA_955652545.1 Candidatus Dormiibacterota bacterium | reverse complement strand
GTCTGCTCCACCCATTCATGCCGTTCATCACCGAGGAGTGCGCGCAGCGACTTCCCGGCGCGGCGCCGTCGCTGCAGCTTCGGGACTGGCCGCAGGTGGCGCCGGGTTGGCGCGAGGGACTGGCTGCGCGACGCGGCGTCGACGACCTGCTGGTGCTGGTGCAGCGGGTGCGCGCCTTGCGCGACGAAAGCGGTGTGCCCGCCGGTGAGCGGCACCGCCTCCAGCTCAGCGGTGGCGACCCGGACATGACCGCCGAGGAGAGGATGCGACTGCTCACCTCCCTCATCCCGGTCGAGGTGGAGGAGGACGGGGACCTCAACGGCGGGGTCAGCGTCGTCGCCGGCGGGCTGGAGGCACGCTATCACCTCGCGTTCGGCGAGCGCGAACGGGCGCGCAGCCGGCGCCGCCTCACCGAGCTGGAAGCAACCATCGACCGTCTCGAGAAGCAGCTGGCCACGCCCGCATTCACCGGCAAGGCGAAGCCCGAGGTGGTCACCGAGGCGCGCCGGCGCCTCGACGAGGCGCTTCGAGAGCGGAGCGTGCTGCGCGCGCAGGCGGAGAGCCAATGACGCCCCTGATCGCCGACACGGCGTCGCTGATCGTGCTCGGGCTGATCGCCGCCGCGGGCTATGTCGCCGCCCTGTACGTGGCGACTGCCTTCTTCGTGTGGCGCGATGCTCGGCGCCGCTCGGGCTCGCTCCCCTTCCAACTCTTCGCGCTGATCCTCGGGTTCGTCCCGCCGTTCCTCGGGGCGCTCGTCTACCTGATGGTGCGGCCGCCGACGACGCTCGACCAGGAACGCCAGCTCGCCCTCGAGGAGCAGGCGATCTTCGAGGCCGAGAGTGACGAGGTCGCGCTGCGCCCCTGCCCCTCCTGCGGGCGCGAGATCGAGGCGGAGTTCATCGTCTGCCCCCACTGCCGCACCCAGTTCGCGCGGCGTTGCCGGTCGTGCGACCGTGTGCTCAGGCTGGGCTGGCCGGTGTGTCCCTACTGTGCCGAGGAGGTGGGCCACGCGCCGTTGGGCCGCGTCAGTCGCACCGGCTGAGCCGCGGCGATGCTGAGTGGTGGCCTGCGGCTTGCCCTGGTGGTGGGGGCGCCGCTGCTGGGTGCGATCCTGGTGCACGAGTTGCGCGGGCGGCGGCGGACGGCGCTCGTCGTCGCCACTCTCAGCGTCGCCGCCACCACGGCGCTGGTCGCGTCGGTCATATCGGGGGTCACCGGCGGCGAGTCGCTGGAACACAGCTTCGGCACCGCCATCCCGGGCGTCGACCTCACCACCCGCGCGGACTCGGCATCGGTGGCGGCGGTGCTTGTGGCCTGCCTGGCCGCGCTGCTCGCCATCCCGCGCCTGCGTGGCCAGGGCGACCGCCTCTGCGGCCTGCTCCTCTGCTTGGCGGGGACGGCCACGGTGGCGTGCGCGGGCAACCTCGTGATCGTCGCCGCCGGCGTTGAGGTCGTAGCCGGCGGAACGCTGCTGCTGCGTGGCCGGCGCGGCAAGGGCTTGCGCTCCGCCGTTCTCCTCGCCGCGGTCGTGGCGGGGTCCGGGCTGGCGCTCGTCGCCGCCGCCGCGCAGCTCGTCGCCGACGCGGGAAGCAGCGACCTCGCCTTCGTTCCCGCGGGTGCCATCGGCAGCGCTCTGGCCGTGCCATGGGCGTTGGGCGGTGTCGGCCTGCTCGTCTCCATCGCGCTCCCCGGCGACGCCGCGTCGCCGGCCCGCGACTGGGCCGCCGTGGGCGCGCTGCCGGCCGGGTTCCTCGTGCTCCTCCGCCTCCAGCAGACGGCGGGCGGGCAGCCACCCGGCTTCGCCGCGGTGACACTGGCGGTAATCGGCGCCGTGGTGGCGTCGGCTGCGGCGGTCAGCGCGCTCCGCGCCGGCACGCTCGCCGCCGCCGCTCGTGCTGCGGTGGCGGTGCTGACGGGCCTGCTGGTCAGTCTGTTCGGCAGCGCAGGGGCCGTGTCGGCGACCGCGACGGCTGGGCTCTTCCTCGGCCTCGAGATCGCCTTGCTGGCGTCTCCATCCTGGAACCGGCGGCCCACCGCCTGGTCGGCGGCATCGACGGCACTGCTGGCGATGCCCGGCGGGGCGATGTTCGCGGTGGTGGCCGTCGGCCTGGGCGTGGTCGCGCAGCGAGGCGTGGCGGCATTCCCGCAGCTGGCGGTGCTGACGGCTGTCGTCGCCGCGGCGGCGATCGCCGCCGCCCGTGCGCTGGCGAGGCCACTCCGCACCTGGCGCCCCCCCGAGCCCGGCGCTGTCCTCGCCGTCGTGGCCGGTCTCGCCGGCGGCCTGGTCCCCGGCTTCGCGCTGCACCAGGTCGCAGCTGCCCTGGCTCCCGGGACTGCGCCGGTGGACCTCGACGCCGGCGCCCTGCAGGTGGTCGGGTCAGGTTTCGCGGGGGGGTACTTCGCGGTCGCCGCCGCCATCCTGCTGGTTGCCGCCGCCGCGGCGACGGTCGTCGCCGCAGCCGAACCCACCGCCGCCGTGGCAGCCGCGGTCCAGCCGGCCGGCATGC
>CATPCA010000349.1 GCA_955652545.1 Candidatus Dormiibacterota bacterium | reverse complement strand
CGCGACGAGGCCCGCATTCCGTGGCGCGTCTACCGCCCGGGCATGGTGATCGGCTCGTCCCAGACCGGCGAGGCCGACCGCATCGACGGTCCGTACTACGCCTTCAAGCTGATCCAGACGCTGCGCAGCGAGTTCCCGCAGTGGACACCGTTCGTCGGGCCCGAGGGCGGTCCGCTCAACCTCGTCCCCGTCGACTTCGTGGCGCGCGCGATGGACCACATCGCCCACCTCGACGGGCTCGACAACCGCGCGTTCCACCTCGTCGACCCGAAGCCGCTCTCGCTTGGCGACACGCTCAACACCTTCTGCCGCGCCGCCCACGCGCCGGAGTTCGCGCTGCGGTTCGACCGCCGCATGACCAAGATGATCCCGGGCGACACCATGAAGATGGTCGGCAGCGTGCCCGCCATCCAGCGGATCCGCAAGCAGGTGCTCGACCGGCTCGGCCTCCCCGAGGCGGCGCTCGCCTACATGGACTACCCCGCGACGTTCGCTGCCACCGCGGCGCAGGCGGCGCTCGAGGGCAGCGGCATCAAGGTGCCCAGGCTGCACGACTACGCCTGGATGATCTGGGACTACTGGGAGCGCCACCTCGATCCCGACCTGCCCACGCAGCAGAACATCCGGCGCGTCGCCGGCGGCAGGGTGGTGCTGATCACCGGGGCGTCGAGCGGCATCGGCCGGGCCACCGCCAGTGCCCTGGCCGGCGCGGGCGCAACCATCATCGGTGTCGCCCGCGGCGTCGAGAAGCTCGAGGAGATGAAGGCCGAGGTGGAGGCACGCGGAGGCACCGTCCACCTCTACCCGACCGACCTCACCGACCCGGGCGCGTGCAAGGAGATGGTGGAGCGGGTCATCGCCGATCAGGGCCGCGTCGATGTGCTGATCAACAGCGCCGGACGTTCCATCAGGCGCTCGGTGATGGACTCGCTCGATCGTTTCCACGATTTCGAGCGCACCATGCAACTGAACTACTTCGGCACCATCGCGGTGATCATGGCCGCGCTGCCCGGTATGAGGGCGCAGGGCGGGGGCCACATCCTCAACATCACATCAATCGGCGGTCAGACCTACCCGCCACGTTTCGCCGCATACGTCGCCAGCAAGGCCGCGCTCGATGGCTACTCGCGCTGCCTCGCGTCGGAGGTGGCGGCGGACGGCATCGACATCACCACCGTGCACATGCCGTTGGTGCGCACCCCGATGATCGCGCCGACCGGGATCTACAAGAACTTCCCGACGATCAGCCCCGAGGAGGCCGCGGACATGATCGTGCAGGCGATGATCACCCGCCCGCACGAGGTCTCCACGCGGCTCGGCAAGTTCGGCGAGCTCACCCACGCGACGCTCCCCGGCCTGCACAACGTGATCATGAGCGCCGCCTTTCACATGCTCCCCGACAGCGGGGGACGCTCCAAGAAGAAGGGAGACGGAGCTCAGGGAGACGGCGCCAAAGAAGATGGGGCCAAAGAGGACGAGCCGGTCAGCGCCGAGGCATACGCGCTGGGCATGTTGATGCGGGGCATCCACCTCTGACCACCACGTCCTCGCCATTCGGCCAGGAAGGCTCTACCACGGTGCGGCTGCACATGGTGGTCGCCTGACGGCGACTGTTCAGCCCGTGGCGCCCAGCAGGGTGAACTCGTCGTCGACGCCGAGCGTGCGAGCTGTCGGCGACGTCGGCACCGCGTCGAGCGCCCGCGAGGCCTCGCTAGGGATGGCGGTTACGGTCCGCCCCGGTGAACGCGAGCACCTGCTCGTGGAGGATGCCGTTGGTCGAGAGGCCGGTTCCACCGAGCGGTCCGTCGCCGGAGCGATCGAGGAAGCGACCACCCGCCTCCTCGACGATCAACGAGAGCGCGGCGTAGTCCCAGACGCAGGCGCGCGACGTCCAGCCGATGTCGGCGGTGCCTCGGGCGACGGCGAGGTGGGACAGCACGTTGCCCAAGCCCCGGGCATCCCAGCAGCGCCGGGCGATCTGGACGAGCTCGGGCTCCATGCCGGCGCGGGCGAAGCCCGCCACCGAGGTGTGGGCGATCATCGACTGCTCGATTCTGTCGACCGCGGACACGTGCACGCGACGCCCGTCGATTGTCGCGCCAGCGCCGCGGACGGCGGCGTACCTGTGCCCGAAGGCGGGGGTCGAGGCCACCGCCACCACCGACGTACCGTCGTGTTGCAGGGCGATCAGGGTGCCCCAGGTCTCGTTGCCGCGGACGAAGCTCTTGGTTCCGTCGATCGGGTCGATCACCCAGCGCCAGCCGCTGACGGCGTCGACGTTGCCACCGAACTCCTCACCGACGATCGCGTGTCCCGGCCGGCGCGCGGCCACCAGGTCGCGGATGGCGCGTTCGATCTCATGGTCTGCCTGCGTGACGGGGGTCAGGTCGGGCTTGGTCGTGACCACGATGTCGAGGGAACGGAAGTAGCGCATCGACACCGCATCGGCGATGTCGGCGAGCTCGTTGGCGAGGACCAGGTCGTCGGCGAGGTCGGCGCCGCTCGGTTCGATCACATCGCAGAGCCTAACCACGGCCGCACCGCCGACGCTCGTCGTACCCTAGGTGGCGCCCATCTTCACCAGGAGTCCAGAGAACCATGGCCCACCGCAAGTTGCCGATCTTCGACGAGAAGGGTTTCGTCATCCTCCGCGACTACCAGGGTCCGGCGATCCCGGAGAGCGAGTGGCTCGGCCTCGAGTACATGGACTGGAAGAGCGGGGGAGACACCAACTTCGCGCCTCTCGCCTCAGCGCTGGGCGAGATGGAATGCGCCGGATTCTGGGACCACGGCAAGCCCGACAAGGACGGCATCTGGACGAAGAACCGGGAGATCGCGCCGTCTTTGGTGCGCTATGTCGAGGCGGTGGGCACGCGGTACGGACGGGTCCGGGTGATCAAGCTGAACCCCAGCGACGAGCCGTTCGCGCGCCGCCAGCTCCACCTCGACGACAACAACCGCCTCAACCCCGACGGTGAAGGGTGGGTGGTGCGCTCCTGGCTGGAGCTCACCGACAACAACGCCACCTTCATCCTCCGCGAGGACCGCGAGGTCGATGGCACCGAGTCGCGGATCCCGCTGCATGCCGGGATGCAGTTCGTCATCGACACCCAGCGGCTGTGGCACGTCGTTCACAACCCGGGTCCGCAACCGCGCTATGCGCTGATCACATCCTGGGAGTCGGGCGCCGCGCTGCAGT
>CATPCA010000348.1 GCA_955652545.1 Candidatus Dormiibacterota bacterium | reverse complement strand
GTGCGCCTCCAGCCGGGGACGTCCGAGGCGCACCTCGTTGAGCACCTGCGTGAACTCGGAGGCGAGGGCGTTGTGGTATTTGTCCGTGACCCGCGTGAGCGCGGCGTCGAACGCCAGGCCGGCCTCCACGCTGATGGTCAGCAGGTCGAGCGCGCTCGGCAGCGCCAGCAGGATCTCCTTCTGGCGCTTGCGGATGCGTCGCGAGATCGTCGAGGCCGGCGCGAGGTACCCGACGACGCACAAGGCGACCGGTGCGAGGTAGAGCAGCGGCGCGCTCAGGTTGAGCAGCAGGGCGAGGCCGACGCCGAGCGCGGCGCCCACGACGGTTGACATGAGCTGCAGCGCGACGAAACCACCGGCGGTGAGGCCGCCCGGCCGCCCGGCAAGGTTGAGCCGCTCCTGGATGGCCTGCAGCTGGCCGCCCTCCATGCGCCGCGACATGATCCGGCCCAACTTGTCGAAGACAGGCTTGATGACGCGGTCGGCGAAGGGGAGACTCAGTTCGGCCTCGGACAGGCTGGTGATGTGGTGTCCGGTCTCGGTGAACTGGGCCAGGCGAGCCTCGAGAAGATCGGCCTGCGTCGCTGTGGAGCGGCTGGTCAGGCCGAAGATGATGAAGCTGACACCGATGAAGGCGGCCAGGGCGGCGGCTGCAGCAAGCATCACGTCAGACCTCGATCTTCACGATCTTCTGGATCGCGGCGGCGCCGATGATGATCGAGAAGACCCCGACGCCGAGCATGATGTGGCCGAGGTTGTCCGAAAGCATCGGGCCGAAGTACGACGGCGAGATGACCGCGAGCACGCCGGCGAGCCCGAACGGGAGCAGGGTGATGATCGACCCTGAGATGCGCGCCTGCGCGGTGATGGTGCGGATCTCACCCTGGATGCGGACGCGCTCGCGGATCGTGTAGGCGATGGTGTCGAGGATCTCGGCAAGGTTGCCACCGACGACGCGCTGGATCTGCACGGCGGTGACCAGCAGGTCGAAGTCCTCGGACTTGTTGCGCATCACCATGTGGTTGAGTGCGTCATCGACGGTGATGCCGAGCGCGATCTCGCGGACGGCACGGCTGAATTCCTCGGAGATGGGGGGCGTGCCGTTCTTGGCCACCGACGCCAGCGCCTGCGCGAACGAGTACCCCGCCTTGAGCGCGTTGCTGAGCAGCGTGATGGTGTCGCCGAGCTGGTTGTTGAACGCGCGCGTGCGCCGGCCCTGGCGGAAGCGGAGGTAGACAGCGCTCAACGCCCACGCGCCCAGCGGGCCAAGCACGAAGACGATCGGGTTGGCGAATCGCAGGGCAAGGAAGCCGCCCAGCACGATGCCGGATGCCACCACGGCGAGCACCCACTCCGACGACTTCAGCTTGAGGTCGGCCTTCTGCAGGTCGTCGGCGAGCTTGCCGGTGTGGGACGAGCGCGCCAGCACCGGGTTGAGCATGGTGGCGAACGCCTCGATCATGTCTCGAAGCGGGTTGCCGGTACTGACCCGCGTCGGAGCAAGCTCGGTGGGGCGCCCGTACTGGCTCAGCCGCGCGGAGACGCGGTCGGCCTCGGTCAGACGCCGGCCCGATGCCCACAGCGTCAGGCTGAAGATCGTGCCCGCGGCGAGCACGGCGGCGGCGACCGCGGGAAAGCTGATGGTCATCACCCGTTCTCCACGTCAAATGGGCGGCGGTTCACCGGTGCGTCGACTCAGTGGGCGAACAGCGCGTTGAGCGAAGCTGCGGTCACGCCACTGTCGGCGGCGGTGGTGAGTGGCGCGGCGGTGCTGGCCTCGTAGACGGGCTTGTCGAAGCCGTTGGCGCCGTCACGCTTGCCCCACTCGTTCTGGGGACGCAGCACGTACTTGAGCACAGCCGGGCCATTGGTGCGTCCGGGGGTGGTGAGCGCGGTCATGATCTCCGCCTGGCTGCGCGGCAGCTCGACGATGTACGAGGTCACGGCAGCGCCGGTGGCACCCGAGGCACCCACGCGCAGCACGCGGACATCCTGAAAGGAGTAGCGCACGCCTGCCTGATTCGGGGCTCCGGGGTCAATGAGGATGTCGATGTGATCCTCCGGCTGGATGTAGAAGCCGACCGAGGCGAGCTCGGCATTGGCTCCGCCGCCGGCGATACCGCTGGTGGCGGGAATGGCCATGGCCACGTATCCCTTGGTGATGTCCAGGTGAGCGAGCACAGGCTGGCCCGGGACACCGGGATTCGCCGAGACGAACAGCGATGTGTACAGCGGGGTGTTCTGGCTCAGCGTCACCGGCGCCGTCTTGCCGACCACCTGGGCCGGGTCGGTGTACACGTCAGCAGGGAAGCTTCCCTGGGCGAGGGCTGTGGTGGTGAGCATGTCGGAGCTGATCGACGTTCCTGCGGAGATCGTCGTCTTGGCAACGACAACATTGGTCGTCGGCGTGTTGCTGCCGGTGCGGCTGATCGCAAAGAGAACAGCCAGCGCGGCGGCCGCCGCGAGCACGACGCCCACGAGCAGAAACACCCGGTTCTGCGGTTTGTTCGGCTGAATGGCCACGTCAGTTCCCCTTGCTTGTGAGGTCGTTGTTTGTGGTGGTGCATCGATCGTCGATGCGAAGCAGGACGCGTTCTATGTCCTTCGAGGAGTTTCGCTGAGGATGGGCGACCAAGTGTCGCCATCTGGTAACAAACTGATCGACTCTCCGATCCGGTTCTGACGCCTCGTCATGAAGAGACGGGAGAATCAGGACTCGAATCGCCCCGTGTTCTGCACGTTGAGCAGCAGCGTGAGGACATCCTCGCGGTACGGCGCGATGGTGGCGATGCGCCGGTAGACACGCAGCGCCGCCTTGTCGTCACCGCGGAACCGGTAGAGGCGCGCGATGCGTTCCAGGTACGACACGGCGAGCTCGGTGTCCTGGTCATCGATGCAGATGTCCGCGAGCCGGCTCAGGGGCAGCTCATAGACGGGATCGGCGCGCGACCCGGCCAGGTAACAGTTCAGCGCGGCGTTGGACTTGCCGAGGCTCTGGCAGCGGTCACCGGCATTCATGGCCAGCTCGGCCACGACCCGTCCGCCGGTCTCCTGGGCGAGCTCCTGCAGGAGGGCGGCGGCTTCATCGCACTTCTTGCGACGGAGGCGCTCATCGATGCGCCGGCGCAGGTCGGCCAGCCGGGGGTTGTTCTCGAAGGGATCCTCGTCCATGGTGGCCTGTACTTGGGCCTCGCCCCTGCGGACGTGCCAGCCGTTCTCAGGGTCGACCTCGAAAGCGTCGGACGCCGGCGCCGGCTGAGCGGCTGGGGGAGCGGCGTGCCCATCCGGTGCGGGCGCGGTCGTATCGGGGGCCTGGGGCGGGGACTGGGGAACCGGCCGGGTCCATTGGTACGTCGCCAGGTCGCCCTCGGCACGGTCAGGGCTGGCCGGGGGCGCCGCGGCGGCATCGGGTTGGGCGAAGGCTGGCATCTGCAGCGGTGACTCGGTCGCCTCGCTGGGAGCGTGTGTGGGATGGGTGTCCTCGATGGTGTGGAACCCAGCCCGGGGGGCGACAAAACCGTCCGGCTGCCCGTCAGACGTGACCTCGATTGCCTCGGTCGCCTCGGTCGCCTCCGGCTGAGCGGCTGCCTCCGGGGGCGTCGCCGGCGTGGCCGCGGCCGGCTGCACGGCCGGCGCTGTCTCGAGGCCTGTCTGCGCTGCCTCGACGCCGTCGTTGGTCGGGGTGTCCACAGGCGCGACGTCGACCGCCTCGGCCGCCGCAGCGGTGGGCGTGGGCGGCACGGCGGAGGCGTCCAGCGGTGGGACGCGATGTCCGAGGGCTGTGACCTCCTCGGGCTCGGCCTCGGGCTCATTCGTCTCCACGGCTGGAGCCGGGGTGGGCGCCGGCGCGGCGAGGACCGGAGGCGGCGCCGCATCGAGAGCGAGGAGGTACTCGTAGACGGTCCGGCGCAGGCGGCGGGCGAGGGCCTGCCCTGACGGGCTGCCCGTGCTGGCCGCCATCGACTCGACATCATCGATGGCGCCGAGGAGGTGGTTCTCGTCCAGCGAGCGGTTGGCCACCGCCATCTCGAGGCGTGCCTGGAGCAGTTCGGCGATCTCCGGGCTGTCGGGCGCAAAGATGCCGGCGGCATCCTGCCAACCGTGGCGGAGGACGTCGACCGCGTCATTCATAGCGATCACTGGTGATTCCCACCCTTGCGGCACATCTCTTGCAATCTGCCTGATGGAAAGGAGCCCGTCTGCCATGGTCCAGTGACGGCGCAGTCACGAGGCAGTGCGGTGGCTTCTCCAGCTGTCATTGCGAACACGGTGGCCCCTGTGGATGAGCGGAAAAGCCCGCTGTGGCGATGCCTGCCCATTCTCGGCCACGTCGCGGCACCCCCCCGACACCGGCGGGCTACGAAGCTGTGAAGAGTCGCCTCCGGCGGACCGCGCGTTTGGTCGCCTGGCGGGGAGCCGATAATGAGCGCAGACCAATCGCCCACCCAGAGGCCTGTGATGCCCGACTTTTTCCCTTCGCCACGCGAGAACATCGCCGTCCCTGACGCTCGCAAGGGGCAGATCGTCTTCAAGTGGCCGGACCTGAACATCCGCCGCTACAGCAACGCGATCGTCGCTCCCGACGAGGTGGCGGTCTTCATGTACCAGGGCGAGGTCAAGGGCACGCACCCACCCGGCCGCCATGCACTTGACGCCACCGAGGTCCCGTTCCTCGGCTTCTTCGCGGACCACCTCACCGGTGGCAACCTGTACCGCGTCGAGATTTACTTCGTCGGCAGCCGCGAGTACCCCGACCTCAAGTTCGGCGGGCGGATCGACAACGTCCAGGACCCCGTCACCGGGTTGGTCGTGTCGCTGGGCGTGTACGGCGAGTACTCGCTGAAAGTCACCGACCCTTCGACGCTGCTGACCAACCTGACCGGGACGGTCGACGTCACCGACAACGACGCCATCACCGACTGGGTGGCGCAGCAGCTGATCAAGGTGCTGCGCACCGACGTCACCCAGCACGTCGTCAGCAAAGGCTGGCCCATCCTCGGGCTGGCCGCGTACGTACCCGAGGTTGAGGCCGAGGTGATCGCCGCCTCAGCCCAGCAGCTCGCCGCATACGGTCTCTCGGTTGCTCGCATGGGCAACTTCACCGTCAGCCTCGGCGACGAGGACGAGGCGCAGCTCAAGACCCTGGCGCGGGACACCGCCTACTCGCGGCTGGCGGGGTCGTTCCAGCAGTACGCCGCCGGTGAGCTGCAGCTCGGCGCCGGCCAGGGCATGGCCAAGGGTGGCCAGGGGGTTGGTGGCGCCTTCATCGGAGCCGGGCTCGGCCTCGGCGGCCAGGCGACGCAGATGCCCGCGGTCGGTCCGGCGCCTCCGTCGGCACCCGGCTTCGCGGGTGGTGGCGGAGGCTACCAGCCGTCGCCGTCGGGCAACGGGGCCGCCGCGGTGGTGACCTGCCCGGCCTGCAACACGGCGAACACCGCCGGGGCGAAGTTCTGCACCAATTGCGGCGCCGCGCTGCCCGCCGCCGAGCCCCACGTCTGCGCCGGCTGCGGCGCGCCATTGGCCGCCGGGGCGAAGTTCTGTGCGGGGTGTGGCCGCGCGGTGGAACCGGCCGCCGCCCGCGCGCCGAGCGGGGCCGCTTCGCCGCCCTCTGCACCCGAGCCTCCGAGCACACCGCCCGAGTCGGCCGCCGGCTGACGTCGGCTCAGTCCCAGCGGAAGCGCCAGGTGGCGACGGCGAAGGTCAGCACGGCCCAGCCGGCGAGCACCAGGCAGTCGAGCCCGATGTCGGACAGACCGACACCGTCGTTCATGACGCGGTGCAGCGCGTCGGTCAGCCAGGTCAGCGGCAGCACGTGGACGGCGGTCTGCAACCAGCCGGGCAGGGTGGTGATCGGGAAGAAGATCCCGGAAAGGAACATCATCGGGAATGCCACGAACGACGCCAGCCCGCGCGCAGATTCACTGGTGCGCGCCGCGCTGGTGAGCAGGAACCCGATCCCGACGAACGCGGCGGTGCCGAGGATCATGGGCACGGCGGCGACCAGCCAGCTTCCGTAGGTCTTGGCCTGGAACAGGGTGACGCCGACCACGATCAGGACGACCATCTGGAGAACCACGGTCAGCGCCCCGCCCACGATCTGCGCGCCGAGGATCTGGGCGGGTCGCAGCGGCGTGGCCCGCAGGCGGCGGAGCACCTTGCGCGCGCGCAGGTCAGCGAGTCCGATGGCCACGTAGTTGATACCGCTCTGCAGGATGATGTAGGCGAGCATCGCCGGCAGGAAATAGTCGATCGCGGTGATGTTGTTGACCGCCGAGGTGGTGGGGGCGCCGAGGACGACCCCGGTCGGCGCTCCCTTTGACTCGACGGCGTTGAGCACCTGGGCAAGGATCTGGTCGCCGACCGACGCGCTCGCCGACGTCTGGCTGGCCTGGATGGGATGGAGCACGACCGTCCCGGAGCTGGGGTTGTCGACCGCCGCGCCGAAGCCCGTGGGAATGACCAGGACGACGTCGTCATGGTTGTTGCGCAGGTCGTTGAGAGCCGCGGCGTTGGACTCGCTGGTGACGGTCACGTGCGGCACCCCGGTCAACGCCGCGACGAACCGCTGCGAGGCGGCGCTGTGGTCGTTGTCGACGACGGCGTAGCTGATGCTGAAGTTGTTGCCGCCGAACAGCTCGCCGAAGATGACCATGAACAGGAAGGCGAGTCCGAGCGTGAAGAAGAGCGCGACGCGGTTGCGCAGCGACGAGCGAACCGTGTTGCGGGTCAGCGCG
Source organism: Candidatus Dormiibacterota bacterium (assembly GCA_955652545.1). The sequence continues at coordinate 6,502 of CATPCA010000348.1, read as the reverse complement.
CGAAACGCTTTCACGTGCGCAGGCTCCGCCCGGTCAACGCGATGAACACGTCCTCGAGCGTGCCCTGGCGCACCCGCAGGTCGCGGATCGCGGCCTCCTCGCCACCCTCGGCACGGTTCAGCCAGTGGGCGGCGGGGTCGAGGAGCTCGCGCAGCACCCGCTCGGGCGTGCGCGTGGTCACCGACACGCGGCCGTCGACGGCGACCTTGTCGACGCCGGGGATCTTCGCCAGCGCGTCGACGTCGACGCCGTGGGGTGCGTCGAACTCGATCGTCGTGCCCGGCGCGTGCGCGGCGATCAGTCGCGCCGGGGTGTCGAGCGCCACGATCCTGCCGTGGTCGATGACCGCGACACGGGCGCAGAGTCGCTCGGCCTCCTCCATGTTGTGCGTGGTCAGCACGACGGTCTTGCCGCGCTGTCGCACACCCTCGATGACGTCCCAGATGTTGAGACGCGCCTGCGGGTCCAGCCCGGTGGTCGGCTCGTCGAGAAAGACGAGCTCCGGGTCGTTGACGAGCGCAAGCGCGATCGACAGCCGCTGCATCTGGCCACCCGACAGGTCGGTCGCGTAGGTGCCGGCCTTCTCCTCGAGGTCGAACTCCCTGAGCACGTCATCGGTCGGGCGCGCGGTCGGGAAGAGGGCGGCGAAGAGATCAATCGCCTCGCGCACCTTGGTCAGCGGCGGCAGGGCGGTGGCCTGGAGCTGCACCCCGATCCGTGCCTTGATCGCGCGGGAGTCGCGCACCACGTCCGACCCCAGCACGGTGGCGCTTCCCCCGTCCGGACTGCGCAGGCCCTCGAGCATCTCCATGGTGGTGGTCTTGCCCGCACCGTTGGGGCCGAGCATGCCGAAGACCTCTCCGCTCTCCACGCTGAAGCTGACCCCATCGACGGCGACGAGATCCCCATAGCGCTTGACCAGGTCGTGGGCTTCGATCACCGCCATCGGGCGCGAGTATGCCCGACGCACCGGTCGGCCTCGCGCCGACCCGGTCAGGACGGGGTCGGCGACCGCCGCGCGGCGGGCAGGGGCGTGGGAGTGGCCAGGCCGAGCTCGCTCGCCGTCTGGTTGTGCGCGAGGACCAGCGCGTCATCGGGTCGCATGCCGCCGTCGCGGCCGCGCACCACGAGGATGTCGAGCAGGTTGCCGACACGCCACTCGACGGTGATCTCCGCGACGCGCACGCCGCTGGTCGGCTCGATCAGCGCGCGCGTGACGGCGTGGGCGGCCTCCCCGAGGGTGCCGGTGGAGACCGCGACCGCACCGGCGACGTTGTCGAGCCGGGCGATGTCCTTGCCGAGCAGGGTGGCGGCGCCGGCGGCGCTGCCGAACTCCTCGACCGTGTCGACGATCTGCACTGGTCCATTGACCACGGCGAGATTGGCGGTCTGGCGGAAGAAATCCACAGCGGCACCACCGGTGAACCCCGCGCCGGCCAGCTGACTGGCCTTCGCCGTGTCACCCGCCGCGGCGTCGGTGATCGACAGCGGGTGGACAGGCTGGTCGACGGTGAAGTCCGGGGCCACCAGTTGGTCGACGCTGAGCAGGTACGTCGACGGTGCCGCATGCAGCGTCGCCGGGGACGCGGCCGTGCCGCAGCCGGCGACGGTCGCGACCAGCGCAAGCGCCACACCCCGCCCGGTGCGCAACCGCGTCAGTCCTGGCGTATCGCCGACACGATGCTGCTGCGCGCGGTTCGCATCGCCGGGACAACGGTGGCGATGATGCTGCCGGCCACCACCGCGACCACCACCGCCACCGCGGTGGTCAGCGGGAACACGAAGTCTGGCGTGAACCCCGGCGAGGCCACCGCGCGCAGCATTCCCAGGACGACCGCGCACCCGGTCAGCACGCCGAGGACCGCACCGCTGGCGGCGAGGACCGCGGCCTCGGTGAGAACCAGGCGCCGTGCCCCGGAACGATCGAGTCCCACGGCGCGCATCATGCTCAATTCGCGCGAACCCTGGCGGATGTTGACGGTCAGCGTGTTGACCACCGCGATCATCGACATGACCAGCGCCACCAGGGCCACGGCGAGGAGCAGGGCGAGGGCATGGTTGAGCGAGCGAGCGGCGCTGGCCCGCACATCGTCGACGGTGACCGCGCTCAGGCCGAGTTGCGCGGCGTTGCTGGTCACCGCGCTGGTGTTGCCATTGGTGACGATGTCGAGGTCATCGAAGCCCGACGCGCTGTCGCCGAAGTAGGACAGCGCCTGGGTGCGGTCCATGATCAGGGACTCGTCGCCGTTGCCCGAGGGGAACGAGTGGTCGACGATGCCGGCAACGAGGAACTTGACGGTCCCGCCGCTGGTGACCAGCGGCACCGACGAGCCCAGCAGCCAGCCGTGTGCGGCCGCAAAACCGGCGGGTGCGAGCAGCGCCGGTCCGTCACTGATCGCCCGGAGCGCATCCGCGCGCGCCGGAGAGGTCACGTGAAGGGCGGCGCCACCCCGGTAATAGGCGGTGTCGACGGTGGTCACGGCGAGCACCGAGCTGCCACTGGCGACGGACATGAAGCGGAGAGGAAGCACGGCGCGCACGCCGGGCGCCTGGGCGAACGTGGCCGCCACCGCGTTCGTCTGCGCCACCGGGCCGCGCACCACCATGTCGCCGTTGAACAGCTGCGACACCCAGGCATTGCCACCGGAGACAGCCCCGGCGGCGAGCGCACTGACCGCGACCGAGCAGGCGACACTGATGGTCAGGCCACTCAGGGTCAGCGCGGTGCGGTTACGTCGCCGCACCAGGTTGCGGGTGGCAGCGGAAGCCTGGGGCGTGAACAGCGACGCCATGGCGCCGACAAGCCGCGCGGTCCACGGAGCCAGGATGGGCAGCGCGCACAGCACCCCGGCGATGACCATGACGGTGCCGAAGGCCGCGGCGGTGCTGTTGCCGGTGATGAACAGTGCGGCGCCGACGATCAGCGCAAGCGGCGAGAGGCTGATCGGGAAGGGCGCGATCCGTTCACGCTCCGCGCCGGGGTGGGGCCGCAGGCCGGCGAGGATCGAACGCCTGCCCGTGCCGAGCGCGGGGATGGCGCCGCCGACCAGCGCGGCCAACGAGCCGGCAAGCGCGGCGAGAAGGAGCTGGGCGACGCCGACGCTGAGGCTCGGCACCGGCAGGTCGGAGGGCGTCAGCCGCGCTTCGAGGAGGGCAGCCAGGCCGATCCCGGCAACCATGCCCACGGGGATCGCCGCAGTCGTGACGATGCCCACCTCGAGCATGAACACGCGGAACACCTGCCGCGACGAGGCGCCGGCGGCGCGCAGCAGGCCGATCTCGCGGCGTCGCTCGCTGGCGGCCAGCGCGACGCTGTTGGCCGTCGCCCCGGCCCCGACGACGATGCTGAGCACGGTGACGAGAACCAGCAGCGGCTGCACCTCGCCGAGCGGCGAGCTGACGGCGGCGGCTGGGTCAACGGCAGTGATGGGAGTGCCGATTGCTGCCTGCACCTCTGCGGCGACGCGGGTGGGGTCGGCGCCGCTGTTGAGGTGCAGCGCGACCAACGCCGTGCGCAGTCCGAGGCGGAACTGGTCGAGCATCGAGGTCTCGGTGATGTACACGCCGCTGCGCGTGAAGCCGGTGGTGCCCGCGTTGGCGGCGAAGCCGACGATCGTGAAGCTGTCGGGCCCGGTGTTGGTGGTGAGCTGAATGGAGTCGCCGAGCGCCAGCGGCTTGCTGTGCGAGTCCGACGCAAGCAGCGAGGCCAGGCCCTGATCGAGGACGACCTCGGCGTGGCTGCCGGCCGCGGGCATGCGTCCTGCCGTCAGTGACAACGGTCGCAACGCGACGCTGCCGCCCCGTAGGGCGGCCAGGTCCACGGTGGTGCCGCTGACGTCATAGGTGGTGACCCGGGCGATGACGCGCTTGTGGTACAGCGGCACCGCGTCGGCGACGCCCGGCAGCATGCGCAGCGCGGCGGCGCCGTCGGCGGTGAGACCGGTGCCGGCGGTGACGCGTACGTCGAGGCTCGACGACCCGGCCGATGCCTGCGCCGCCGAGCGCGACTCGGCGTCGAGCCCGCTGACGGTGACGGCGACGCCGAGGATCACGGCGATGCCGAGCGCCACCGCGAGCCCGTTGAGCAGCGAGCGGAGCGGGCGCGCCCGGATGGCGCGCGCGGCGAGCGCCCAGGTCAGGCTCACAGGTCGAGCTTGTCCAGACGAGCGACGAGCATCGCGACAGCGGATCGCTCGTCGGCGCCGTCGCCATCGTCGAGCCGCACCTCGTCGACGACCTCACCATCACGCATCAGCAGAACGCGATCCGCGTGGGAGGCGACGCGCGCGTCGTGCGTGACCAGGATCGCGGTCTGATGCTCGCTGCGGCAGAGTCGTGCGAGCAGCGCCATCACCTCGTGGCCACTGGTCCAATCGAGGTTCCCGGTCGGCTCATCGGCGAGAAGCAGGGCGGGCGCGGCCGCCAGAGCGCGGGCGATGGCCACGCGCTGCTGCTCGCCGCCGGAGATCTCCTCGGGTCCGTGGCCCTGCAGCCCGCGCAGGTTGAGCTGATTCATCAGCACAGCGACCCGATCGCTGATGGCGCTGCGGCTGATCCGACCTTCGCGATGGCGGCGCGAGCCCTCATTGCGCAGGCGAAGTGGCAGGGCCACGTTCTCGGCGGCGGTGAGGTTGGGGAGGAGGTTGAAGAACTGGAAGACGAAGCCGACGCGGTCGCGTCGGAATGCCGACAGAGCTGCATCGTCCAACGTGTAGAGCGAGATCCCGTCGACCACGACGTCGCCGCTGTCGGGGGGCTCGATGCCTCCGAGGACGTGCAGAAGGGTGCTCTTGCCGCACCCGCTCGGCCCCATCAGGGCGACGAATTCGCCGCGCTGAACCTCGAGCGAGACGCCGCGGAGGACATCGCGCGGCGGCCGGCTGATGCTGTAGGTCTTGCGGAGGTTGGTGGCGACGACCACCGCGGTTCCGGCGGGAGCTGGCGCAGGCGCGGTCAGGGTTGTCATCTGGTGGTCCTCGGCTCGGGTGGTTGGGGCAACCGGCGGAGGGCCTTGACCGTCCGCGTGGGTGGATGCGGTCAGCTGATGAGGTAGTTCTCCAGCACTGACTCGACGGAGTTGAAGAGCAGCCCGCCGTTGGTGTCCGGCGCCGGCGGCAGCGTCAGCGACGGCGGCGGCTCTGGCGTGGGCGGTGCCGTGGGAACGGGCGTTGCCGTGGGAACGGGCGCTGCCGGTCGGGCGGCGGCAATCGCCGGTGGAAGATGCGGCGTGGACGGGGCAGGCGTGTTGCGCGGCGGGTTCGGCCTCCGCGGCGGCGGGGGAGGAGGCGGCGGTGACGACGAGCCCAGCTGCGCGAACTCCTCGGAGAACATCCAGACCCCGGTGTAGCCCATGAACTTGCGCGAGCCCGAGTTGTCGGAGCCGACTCCCAGAGAGGTGTAGTTGCCGTTGAGGATGTTGGCGCGGTGCTCGGGGCTGTTCATGAACGCGGAGTTGATCGACCCCGCGCCGGCGCCATTCCAGCCGATGTTCTCGCCGGCGGATCGATAGGGCACCCCGTATGCCTGCATCATCGAGAACACCAGTTGACCGCAGCCGGCGATTTGGTGCGCGAAGTAGTTGCGGTTGATCATGTCGACGGACCGGCCGTAGACGGTGAGGCCCGGGCAGCCGCCGTACCGCCCGCCCTCGCCGATGTTGCTGAGGGTCCCGTTCCAGCTCAGCGAGCGGACGCCGTTGCTGGCCCGGTCCTGGTTGGTGTAGCTGAAGAGAGCGGAATCGGCCCCCCCGTCGGCGCGGACGGGGGTCGCGGTTCCCACCGCGTGCAGGGCCACGATCACGACGCCGGCCAGGACCGCGGTGTAGACGCTGGAGATGACGACGCGACGCCATGTCCGTGGCGTTGTCGCCGGCTCGTCATCACCGGCGCGCACCGCTGCTGCGGAGGCGGCGAGCGCATCCCAGCCGTCGGGGTCAGAGATGGAGGAGTGGGCCGTCATGGCCCACGAATACCGCAGCCCTGCGGCGATGTGGTGCGTCGGTAACGATTTGTAACCGTCGTGTCTGCGATCCGTGGAGCAAGGCGGTCAGGCTGTTGCCAACGACCCCTTCGATGGCGGGTATGCGCGTCGGCTTGACAGGATCGTTGCAAGGTCCGCGCGGGCCTGCGAGCGGCACGACCTAGCCTGTGTCAGGGAGTTCATTCGTAAAAGGAGACGGGCCGGATGTCGCTACTCGACAGGGTGCAACGTAAGGCAGAGGAAGGGCAGACGCCTCCTTCGGGCGATGACGCCAAAGCGGCAACCCCTGCCACCGAGGCCGAGCGGGCCACGGCCGCCCCGAGCCAGCCGGAGCCACCCACCTTCCAAACGCCTGACGTCCCGGCCGGTCCGGACGTGACCGCGCTCACCGGGTGGCAGGTGCGGCATGCGCCCCCCTCCCAGCCCCCTGCCGACCCGGCCGGCACCGCGACGCCGGCTCAGTCCAATGGACCCGGGTCTGCGGCTCCCTCGGCCACCCAGCCGGCGCCGCCCGCAATCGTTG
>CATPCA010000347.1 GCA_955652545.1 Candidatus Dormiibacterota bacterium | reverse complement strand
GACCCGCACCGCGAACGCCGCGGTGCGGGTCGGGGCCACGCCGGTCTTCACCGACGTCGGCGACGACCGCTGTCTCGATCCCACGGCGGTGGCGGCGCGGGTTGGGCCACGCACTCGCGCGGTGATCACCGTCGATTACGGCGGTCTGCCCGCGGACGTCGACGCCCTCCGGGCCGTCCTGCCGACAGGCGTGGCGATCGTCGTCGACGGCGCCCATTCGCTCGGCGGATCGCTGCGAGGCCGGCCCGTGGGTTCGCTCGGCGACATCACGACCCTGAGCTTCCACCCGGTCAAGCAGATCACCTCCGGGGAGGGGGGAGCGTGCCTGACCGCCGACCCGGCGCTGGCCGACCGCATCCGGCGGCTGCGCAACCACGGCATGACCAGCGCGGCCGAGGAGCGCACCGGAACCAACTGGCGGTACGACGTCACCATCCTCGGCAACAACTTCCGGATCACGTCGTTCCAGGCCGCTCTCGGAACCGCGCAACTGCGCCGGCTCGACGCCGTGGTGGCGCGGCGCGCGGCCCTGGCGGACCGCTACGACACCGTGCTGAGCGACATCCCCGGCCTCGGGTTGCCACCGTGTCCGCGCGACCGCGCCAGCGCCTGGCACCTCTACGCGGTCACCGTCGACCCCGAGCTGTTCGGCTGTGACCGGGACGCGGTCATCGACGCTCTGCGCGCCGAGGGCATCGAGGCGACGCTCCACTACCCGGCCGTTCACCTGCTCTCGCTGTACCGTGGTCGCGGCGGTCGGCCCGGCATGGCGCCGCGAGCGGAGGACCTGTGCTCCAAGCTGGTGACGCTGCCGCTGTTCCCGGCGATGACGGAGGCCGACCAGGACGACGTGGTGGCTGCGCTGGCCCGACTCCAGGCCTGGGCGGGAGCCCGGGCGGTCGCACCGTGATGGCGCGCGTCGTGCTGCTTCCCGACTGTGGCGCCGGGGTCGGCCTTGGCCACCTCGAGCGCATGCTCGCCCTCGCCGATGCGCTGAGCGCCGACAGCTCACCCGTTGTGATCGTGCCCGAGGCCGACGCCGCCGTGGCTCGCCGCGTGGTAGACCGTGGCCACGACGCCGTCGAGATGCCCGGCGCCGCTGCCGAGCGCGCGACCATCGCGGCGGACACCCTGGCCGCTGATGTGTTCGTCCTCGACGGCTACCACTACCCCCTCGAGGTGCAGCGACGGCTGCGCGAACGTGCGCCGCTGGTCGTCGTCGACGACCTCGGCCTTCCCACCACCGCCGACCTGTCGGTGAACCCGTCGGCGGGCGGTGACCGATTGCGTCCCGAAGGTGCGCACGCCTTCCTCGGCGGCGCCGACTATGCGCTGATCAGCTCCGCGTTTGTCGCGGCGCGCGCGTCCGTGCTGGAGCGCGGCCCCCCGCCGCGTACCGCGCTGGTGTCATGTGGTGCGACCAACCTCCTGGACATCACCGCACGCTTCGTCGCAGATGTGCTGGCGCGCGACGCCACCGTCGAGGTGCTCGCCATCCTCGGGCCCGAGGATGGCGGTGACGGGCTCCCCGACGACGCCCGTCTCGAGGTGCTGGTCGCTCCCTCGGGCCTTGCCGGCGCCATGGCCCGCGCCACCGTGTACGCCGGCGCCGCCGGCACCACCGCGCTGCAGGCGGCCTGCGTCGGCGTCCCTGCGGTGATCACCGCTGCGGTCCCGAACCAGGCGGGCCCAGCCAGCGCGCTCGTCGCCGCGGGGTGCGCGGTCGCGTGCGAAGCGCACGACCTTGGCGGGCGCTGCCTCAGGCTGCTCGACGACCCGGGGCTGCGTGTCCGCATGGCCGATGCCGGCCGGACACTGGTCGACGGGCAGGGCGCCTCCCGAGTCGCCGACCGGGTACGCCGCCTGGTTCGCACCCCGGCCGCCTGATGCGAGCGTTGGTCCTCGGCTGCGGATCCATCGGCAGCCGCCACGCCGCCAACCTGACCACGCTCGGGGTCGAAGTCTTCGTGTCTGACATCGAAGTGCATGCTGCAGACGCGCTCGCAGCCCGCTGCCAGGCGACGGCGGTGACACGCCAGGCGGCGCCGGCCTGCGACCTCGTAGTGGTGGCGACGCCGACCTCCGAGCACATTCGCGACCTGCAGTGGGCGCTGGAGCGCGGGGCCGACGTGTTCGTGGAAAAGCCGCTGGCGGCATCCCGGGAGGGGCTCGCCAGGGCTCGGGCACTGGCCGCGGGTCATCCAAACCAGAACATCATGGTCGGCTGCAGCCTGCGTTTCTCAGAGGGGTTCGCGGCGCTCGCTGAGAATCTCGCCGCCATCGGCAGACCGGTCTCGCTGGTCGCTGACTATGGCTGGTGGCTGCCGAGCTGGCGGCCGCGGAGCGACTACCGCAGCCAGTACAGCGCACAGCGCGCGCTCGGGGGTGGGATCGTCCTCGATGCGATCCACGAGATCGACTACACGCTCGAACTCCTCGGGCCGGTGGACGATGTCTTCGGACGCTGTGCCTCCACAGGGACCCTGGAGATCGACGTCGAGGACGTCGCCGACATCTCCATCCGTCACCGAAATGGCGTTCAATCGTCCATCCACCTCGACTACCTGCGGCGTCGCTATTCGCGCAGCTGCATGGTGATCGGCACCGACGGGGAGATCACATGGGATGTGCCCAGGGGCGTCGTCGAGCTCACTCGGCAAGCCGGGGCCAAACCCGAGCTGCTGGCGGTTTCTGTCGACTCCGACCCGAACACGCAGTACATGACCGAGATGCGACGTGTGGTCGCGACAGTTGGGACGCGTGGGGCAGTGACCTGGAACAACGTCGAACGCGCGTCGGCCGCGGTCGAGGTCGCGATGACCGCCCTGCACGGCGCTGCCAGGCCGAACACTGTCGCGGTGATCCAAGCCCGCATGGGCTCGACGCGCTTTCCGGGCAAGGTCCTGGCCGACCTGTGCGGCCGCCCCGTCCTCGAGCATGTCATCAACCGCGTAACTCGCGCCGTCACGGTCGACCATGTGGTTGTTGCCACAACCACCGATCCGGCGGACGATGCTGTCGTGGCCGTTGCCAATGGTCTCGGCGTCAAGGTGAGTCGCGGTCCGATGAACGACGTCCTGACCCGTTTCATGGTGGCAGCGCGCGAGCATGCAGCTGACGTCGTTGTGCGCATCACCGCTGATTGCCCACTGATCGACCCGGCGATCCTCGACACCGTCGTCTGCGCCCGCGCCGAGGTGGATGCCGAGTACGCGAGCAACGTCAAGCCGCCGACGTACCCTGAGGGCTACGACGTGGAAGCGGTGACCGTCCGATGCCTGGAGCGGCTCGACGTCGAGGCGAACTCCGACCGCGAACGCGAGCACGTCACCGCGCGGATTCGCGAGCGACCGGACGAGTACCGCACCACCAACGTCGTCAATGACCGTGACCTCTCACCGATCCGTCTGACGGTGGACGTGGCGGCGGATCTCATCCGTGTGGCAAGGATCCTCACCGACCTTCCCGCCGACCCGCCGCCCGACCTCGATACGGTGGTGACGTACTTCGAGTCAGCCGACGAGTCGCTGCGCGACCAGAGCAACCTGCCCCGACGAGACGAGCGGTATCGTGCCCAGCGGGACGCCGCCCAGCGCCAGGAGGCCAGCCAATGACGACATCCACGACACGCACCGATACTGACCTCCTCGAGCGCGCGCACCGTGTGTTGCCGGGGATCACGCAGACCTACAGCAAGGCACCCGACCAGCACGTCGAGGGGGTGTATCCCGTGTTCCTCGAGCGTGGTGAGGGCTGCCGGGTCACCGACCTCGACGGCAACGTCTACATCGACTATCCCTGCGCTCTG
>CATPCA010000346.1 GCA_955652545.1 Candidatus Dormiibacterota bacterium | reverse complement strand
GCGATGAAACCGGTGGCCAGCGCGGTCACAGCAACCGCTCCGTACCCGGCCGCTTCGTTGAATCCCATGGCAAGTCCGCGACGCTCGGGTCCGACGAGGTCGATCTTCATGATCACCGTGGTCGACCAGGTCAGCCCCTGGCTGACCCCGAGCAGGACGTTGGCAATAATGATCCACGCCCAGCCCGGGCCCCAACCGAGCAGGAACGGGACGGGCACGGCGATCAGCCAGCCGGCGACCAGCACCGGCTTGCGGCCCACCCGTTCGGAGATCGTGCCGGCGGCAAAGTTGGTGATCGCCTTCACCAGCCCGAAGGCCACGATGTAGGTGAGCGCAGCGCTGTACGCGTGCAGATGGAACACCCGCGTGGCGATCAGCGGCAGCACGGTGCGCTCCTGGCCCAGCATGCCGCCAACGAGCGCGTTCACCCCCACAAGGAGGGAGAACTGGGCAAGGTTGGCCCGAAGCCCGAGGCCTCGGGCGCGTGCCGCAATCATCGCCCGGCGTCAAGCGCCCGGTCGCGTGCGGCAGCCCAGTCGTCGGGACCACCGATAGCCACCGCCACCCGGCTGCGACCGGCTCGGGCGAGCAGGCTGGCGCCAGTCATCGCTCGCTCGCCGTGCCCGCACATCACTGTGACCGAGCCGCCGTCGTCAAGGTCCGCAATCTTCAAAGGTAGGGCGCCGAGCTCGACGTGGCGCGCCCCGGGCACATGTCCCTCCTCGAATTCGGCGGCCTGACGGACGTCTAGCACCGGGCCGACGACCTCCGCGCCGGGCACCAGGGGGATCTGGCCGACCGGTTTGCCGGCGGCTTTCCAAGCGGCTACCCCGCCGGTCAGCTCACCGGCCAGGTGCTGGTAGCCGACCTTGAGCGCCTGGCGAACCAGGTCGGCCCGGTCCTGGTCGGGATCGACCACGAACACCAGCGGACGGTCCGGGTCGGCCAGCCAGCCCAGCCAGCTGGCGAACGCCGGTCGCAGCGGGATGGCCAGGCCCCCAGAGACATGACCGGCAGCGGAGCGCTCGACCGGACGGACGTCCACGAGGATGGCACCCGCGTCGAGGAGCCGGCTGACCTGCTCGACGCTCAGGGCCGCCAGAGCCGGAGGCTCGGGGCCGTACACCTCGGGGCCGACCCGGTTGATCTCTCGCATCCGCAGGAAGTAGGACGGATAGGTGCCCAGCCCGCCGAGCAGCGCCTTGACGAAGGCATCCTCGTCGCGGGCCGCGAGCAGCGGGTTGGCCGCCTTCTCCGCCCCAATGGTGGTGGTGCGGCTGGCTCCCGCCGGCGCCGAACAGAACGAGCCGGCGCCATGGGTCGGGTAGACAGCGAGGTCGTCGGGCAGATCGAGGATCCGCTCCTGAAGCGAGCGCCACAGGGCGCGAGCGAGGTCTTCGGTGCGTTCCGGCGCGATCAGGTCGGTGCGCGCCACCGCGCCGACCAGCAACGACCCGCCGGAGAACAGCGCCACCGGGCGGCTGCCGTCCAGCAGCAGGTAGCAAAGGTGCTCCGGGGTGTGGCCCGGCGTGGCCAGCGCCCGCAGCCTGAGCCCGCCGAGGTCGACCTCCTCGCCGTCGGCAAGTCCTCGGTGGGGGAACTCAATCCCGCCGGCCGCCGCCGCGAGCACCTGCGCACCCTGCCCGGCCAGCTCCCGGCTGCCCGATACGAAGTCGGCGTGCAGGTGGGTCTCCGCCACGTAGGCGATGGCCAGTCCCTGCCGTTCGGCGGCCGCAAGATACGGGGACGGGTCGCGCGACGGGTCGAGCACCAGCGCGCGGCGATCCCCGAGGTCGACCAGATACGCGGAGTTGCCCAGGCCTTCATCGACGATCGGAGTTATCGTGGGCATCAGCTCACCGCGGGTTTGCGTCCGGCGACGAGGATGTAGCCAAGGTAGGGGACGGCGCGCGCCATCCGTGGCATGAGCCACGCCATCTTGCGCATGTATGCCGGCCGCGACAGCGTGCGACCCAGCACGCGGAATGCGCCCCTGCCTTCGTCGGTGACGAACCCCCGCGGGGTCATCATTTCGAAGGGCCCCGTGTCGGTCCGCAGGTCGCTCAATCCAGCCTGAGCGTAGATGTCGACCCACTCCTCGATACCGTCGAAGCGCAGCCCCGGGCAAACCTGTCCGAGGAAGATCTCCTTAGCCTCGAGGGTTGGTGGGCGGCGCCAGTAGAACTCGGTGGCCAGCACGCGACCGCCGGGCTGGCAGACCCGGACGAGCTCAGCGGCGGCGCTCGGCCGATCAACAAACATGGTCACCGCTTCTGCAATGACGCAGTCGAAGCTGTCGTCCGGGTAAGGCATGTCGAGGATGTCGGCTTCTGCCACCTCGATGCGGTGCGCGAGACCGGCGGTGTGCACCGCACGGCTGGCACGTTCGCGCATCAGCGGCGACAGGTCAGCGGCGACGACTCGAGCGTCGTGCTCGCGGGCGAGCCGCACCGCTGTGGTGCCCACCCCGCAGCCAACGTCAAGCACCCGCTCACCGGGCTTGAGGTCCGCCCAGGTGAGCAGCTTGTCCGTCGAGGCGCGACCGCCTGGGTGGATCACTCGCTTGCCCAGCACGGCGAGGAAGGCGTACGGGTCAAGTGCTCGCACCTGTTGACTGCTCAATGTCGACATTCCTCACCTTGCCCCCACAATTTGCTTCATCCATGGATCGCCAGTCGCCCAATCGGGCGTTGCTACAGGCGTTCAGCGATGAGAGACACGCTCTTCACCCCGTAGGTCGCAGTGGCGCCCTGGGCCTGATCCGAGAGGAAACGATACTCGGCGTTTTCGCGAATATCTTTGATGTGGAAGCCCGCCTCTTCGACGGCGCCTCTGTAGTCATCGACCTGCGCGGCGCCGCCGATGCACGACGCCCAGAGGTCGGTGTTGCAGACGATCTGCTCCGATAGTTGACGCTCGGTGACGATGTCGGAGAGCGCAAGGCGGCCTCCAGGCCGCAGCACACGCCACGCCTCGCGGAAGACGTCCGCCTTGCGCGCCGACAGATTGATGACCCCGTTCGAGACCACACAATCAAAGCTTGAATCCGGAAAGGGCATTTCCTCGATGCGGCCCTTGACAAATGTCACTGTGGACAGGCCCCGCTTGTCCCTCAGGCGGTTGGCCTTGGCGAGTTGTTCGTCGGTCATGTCGACGCCACTGACGCTTCCTTCACTTCCAACCTTGATCGCTGCGAAGAAGGCGTCCATGCCCGAACCACTTCCCAAATCCGCCACCTGGTCCCCGGAATGCAGATCCGCGAAATCGAAGTGATACCCCACGCCCGCGAAGGATTCGACGGCACCCAGAGGAATCTGATCAAGGATCTCCGCGGGATAGCCGAGGCGCTCCGCAAGTCCCCGGCCCATCTCGAAGTGAAACGTGCCGCCGGGATTGGTGGCCACATCCCGATACATCCGCATGACCTTGTCGTCCAGTTCTGCGACGTTGACGCCCGGTGTGGTGGTCACAACTCTCTCCTCGTGTTCCAACTTTCCGATCTGCTCCTTCGCGTCCTTGCTCGCGGAGGACGCCCACTCGATGCTGAACCGGTCCGCTCTGATGCGACCACATCGATCGTCCGGCTGAACCGCCTGGTCGACCTCCTTGTGTCGGACGTTCTCAATGGATCGCTTGAATAGTGCCTTGCCCCAAGGCGGCTTGTCAAGTATTCTCTTGATGATGAGAACAAGCTCGAGGCTGGACGTTGTCTGATCGGC
>CATPCA010000345.1 GCA_955652545.1 Candidatus Dormiibacterota bacterium | reverse complement strand
GCAGGGCGGTGTTCGAGGTCTTCAGCCGCACGGCGCCCCTGGTCGAAGCGTTGTCTATCGACGAAGCGTTCCTTGATGTCGGCGGCATGGAAGGGATCGCCGGCACACCGACGGAGATCGCAGCGCAGTTGAAGCGCGACGTCCTCGAGTGCGTCGGCTTACCGATCACTGTCGGGGTCGCCCGAACCAAGTTCCTGGCCAAGGTGGCGAGTGGCGTAGCCAAGCCCGACGGTCTCCTCGTTGTGCCCGCCGACGGTGAGCTCGCATTCCTGCACCCGCTCCCCGTTGAACGCCTGTGGGGGGTCGGAGCGGTGACCGCCAGCAAACTTCAGGCGCTGGGCATCACGACCGTCGGCGAGGTCTCCCGGCTCGCGGAGGCCGCGCTGATCTCGATCCTCGGGCAGGCGTCGGGCCGTCACCTGCACGCACTCGCGCTCAACCACGACGCACGCCCCGTTCAGCCGGGCCGACGTCGACGCTCCATCGGCTCACAACGCGCCCTCGGCCGAAAGCTGAACACCGCTGACGAGATCGACGCCGCCGTCCTCGCGCTCGTCGACCGCGTGACGCGGCGGATGCGCGCCGCCGGTCGGGTTGGCCGGACGGTCGTTCTGCGACTGCGCTTCGACGACTTCTCGCGTGTGACGCGGTCGCACACGATGGCCTGCCCGACCGCGGAGACGCAAACGATCCTCGCTACGGCCAGAGGCCTGCTGGCGACGGCTTTGCCGGTGATCGAGCGACAGGGCCTCACCCTCGTCGGCGTCGCAGTGAGCAGCCTGGACGACGAGGACGCAATGCAGCTCGTCCTCCCGCTCGACCCGCACCGTGGCCGGGCCCTCGACACCGCGCTCGACTCGCTGCGCGACCGCTTCGGGTCCGGCGCCATCACCCGCGCCGTGCAGCTCGGACGTGACCAGGGAATGTCGATCCCGCTCCTGCCGGACTGAACGCAGTGCTGCGCACATAACCCCAGCCAGGCGCTTCTGAGATCAGGGTCGCGTTCGGTCGAAGAGCGCGAAGAGCACGGCGATCACGGCCAGGATAAGCAGGACGTGGATGAAGAAGCCGGCGATGTGCACCACCACCAGACCGAGCAGCCAGAGCAGGAGAAGAATGACGACAACGGTCCACAGGATCGAGGCCATCTGAGAGTCCTCCTGGCCGCCGCCTCAGCGGGGTGATCGACAGCGACGACCTGCACATCATGAGCAGCCCGTAACCGGCCTGAGCTCAGGCACTGTACGCATGGTAGGAGAGTGAAGTACCTTCGAGTGCCCCAAGAAGAGGAGCCCGGAGATGACTGGCGACACAATCGTTCAGGCAACGACCAGGCTCGCGCCATCAGTCCAGCAGCCCGCGCCGCACGCGCCGTCAGATCCTCGCGTCGCTGCGCTGCACCGGGCGGTGCGGGCAGCGATCGTCGTCCCCGCGGTCTTCGCGTTCAGCCTCCTCGTCATCCGCGATCTGCAGGTCGCGACCTTCGCGGTGTTCGGAAGCGTCGCGCTCTTGGTGATGGCCGACTTTGGTGGTCGTCGACGCCCTCGAGCCCTGGCGTACCTCGCCGCGACGCTCGCCGGTGCGGCACTGGTCGCCCTCGGCACCGCGGTCTCGCCGAATGCCGTCGTCGCTGCGGCCGTCATGCTCGTCGTGGGGTTCACGCTGTCGTTCGCGGGCGTGTTCGGTGGATATATCCCCGCGGCTCAGACCGCTCTGCTGCTCTCATTCGTGCTTGCCGCGCCCATACCGGCAACGGTGTCCGCGATTCCAACTCGCGTCGCTGGATGGGTGCTTGCCGGTGTGATTGCGACCAACGCCGGAGTCTTTCTTTGGCCTTTGTTCGAGCACGTGGCGTTGCGCAAGAGCGCTGCAGAGGCGTGCATCCCCGTGGCGGATCTCGTCGCTGCCGAGCAAGAGAGCGCGCGGGTCGAGCAAGCGGCACGCCTCATGCAGGTTGCGCGCGCCGCCGTGTCGGCAGTCCGCCGCGAATACGCGCACACGTCGCTGCGACCGGCCGGCCCGACCCGCCGCGATCGCGCGTTCGTCCAGCTGATGACCCAGCTCGAGCAGATCGTCGACCTGTCTGAACGCCCATTCCACGATAAGTCCCGACAATCCCCTCGTCCATGCACTCAGGAGGGTCGCGCGCTGGCAGCAGCGGTGATTGCCGCGCTGCGTGCAAGCGCCGCCGTGTTGACCGGTGGTGGACCGCCCGACATCCGCGCCATCGACGACGCCCGGCGCGCGCATCGCGCAGCGCTCGACGCCTGGGCAGTGCAGCAGTTGCGCGGCGGTCGAGCACCGGAGGAGGTCCTGGCGGGAATCGATGTCGACCACACTCTGCGCGTCGTCGCGTATGTGACGATCGCTCTGAGTGCGAATGCGGTGATCGCAGCCGGTGGGCGACCCGATGACAGCGTCCCGCTTCCCGCCGCGATCCCGCGACTGGAGGGTGTGCGCGGCATCGTGCGGCGGACCGTGCGGACGGTTCGCACGCACCTCGATCTGAGCTCGACGTTCTCCACAGCAGCCTTCGCCTCGCGGTGGGGTTGGCAGTCTCTGTACTTCTGGCACGCACGCTCGGCCTCGGCCATGCCTTCTGGGTGGTGCTCGGCACGCTGTCGGTGCTTCGCTCCAACGCGTTGGGCACAGGCCGAACGACGATACAGGCGCTCGTCGGCACCGCCATAGGGTTTGTCGTCGGCGGCCTCGTCGCGAGTGTTGCCGCGCGGGATTCCCTCCTCACGTGGATCGCCCTGCCCATCGCCCTGTTCCTTGCCTCGTACGCGGCGAGCGCGATCGGATTCGTCGCGGGGCAGGCGGCATTCACGGTGACCGTGATGCTCATCTTCAACCTGATCGCGCCGGCCGGCTGGCAGCTGGGCCTGGTGCGGGTCGAGGATGTCGCGGTCGGCACGGGCGTCAGCCTCGTCGTCGGACTCCTGCTCTGGCCGCGCGGAGCGCGACGAGACGTGACGCGGTCGACGGCGCTGTTCTATCGCGCGGTCGCAGCGTACCTCGCGGGCGCCTTCAACCTGGTGCTCGGCGTCGACGACGACGCCGATGTCAGTCGGGTGCGCGCCGAGGCTGCTCGTGCGCGCGATCGCGCCGGCGAGGCCTTCGATGTGTTCCTCAACGAACGTGGCGCCAAGCCACTCACCCCGGAGGCAGCGGCTCGCCTTGTCTCCGCGGGCAGTCAGGCAATGCTCGCTGGCGATCTCCTCGTCGTCGTCGCTGCCGACGTCGGATACCAGGCGCTTCCGTGCCCCGACGGAGCGGCGACGGTGGAGGCGGAGGTGCACACGCTGCTCGCCGGAATCGGCCAGCTCGGTGCCGGCCTCGCCGCTGGCGCACCAGGTGGCGCGCCGCCGCGCCGCCCGTCGGCAGAGGCCCTGCGTGGCGCGGCCATCGGGTGCATGCGCCGCGCCGCTGGTTCCGAGGGGGCGACGCGGGGTGCGATCGCGGTGGTGATCGCAGGCGAGTGGGTGCAGAACCTCGCGCGGATGGAAGCCGATCTCGAGGAGCCTGTGCGGCAAGCCACGGCCGCGGCCGGGACCCGGTGGTGGCGCTGACAACGGCCGCGAGCCAGACCTCGCCTGGCGACGAAGGTCAGCTCACGCATCGAGGACGTCCCTGCAGTTCGCCCAGCTTTCCCATCAAGGGTGCTGAGGCCGGCGCGCTCCAGTCTGGTCTCAGGATCCCGTACCAGTCCGGCCGGGCCGCTTGACCGGCTACGCCGGCGGGCTGGTCGCCATTCAGCGGCCAGTACGCCCAGCTCACCTGCATCTCGTTCATGTAGTCGACCAGGTAGCTGAACCACCGGCCCTGGTTGTTGCACGAATCGTGATCGGTGAACAGATGCGGCGCGGTGTCGTCACCGGGCCGAAACCCGTTGGGCGTGCCGAATTCGCCGACGTAGACGGGAGCGATCCCCCGCTGAACGATGAAGCCCCAGGCCTGGTCCCAGACGGAGCGACAGGCTGCCGCGGTT
>CATPCA010000344.1 GCA_955652545.1 Candidatus Dormiibacterota bacterium | reverse complement strand
CGCCTCCCTCGACGAGGTGCTCGCCTACATCGAGCACTGGTCGGAGAAACGGCACGGACTCGACTACGAGACCGACGGTGTGGTGATCAAGGTGTCATCGCTGGCGCTGCAGGAGGAGCTCGGCAAGGTCTCCCGCTCGCCGCGATGGGCGATCGCCTACAAGTTCCCACCGGAGGAGGTGGAGACCGAGGTGCTCGACATCGCGGTCCAGGTCGGTCGCACCGGCGCGGTGACGCCGGTCGCCCACCTCCGGCCGGTGCTCGTCGCCGGGTCGACGGTGCGCCGCGCCACGCTGCACAACGAGGACGAGGTTGCCCGCAAGGACGTCCGCATCGGCGACACGGTGCTGCTGCACAAGGCCGGCGACGTCATTCCCGAGGTGGTCCGTCCCGTGCTGGACCGTCGACCGGCCGGTGCCAAGCCGTGGGTGATGCCCGACCGTTGCCCCGCCTGCGACACCGAGCTGGTTCGCGAGGAGGCGGAGGTGGTTCGCCGCTGTGTCAACCCGCTCTGTCCGGCCCAGCGCCGCGAGCGGTTGCGCCACTTCGCTTCGCGCTCGGCGATGAACATCGAGGGGCTCGGCGAGGCGGTGATCGACCAGCTCGTCGACGCGGGATTCGTCGCCGACCCCGCCGACCTGTTCGGCGTCACCGTCGAGCAACTGCTCACGCTGGAGGGATTCGCCCAGCGCTCGGCGGAGAAGCTGTACGCGTCGATTGCCGCGCGCCGCACCGTTCCCTTGACACGGCTGATTAATGCGCTGGGCATCCCGCACATCGGCGAGCACACCGCCTCCCTTCTCGCCCAGCATTTCGGCACCATCGATGCGCTGGCCGGGGCAGGTGCGGAGGAGCTGACCTTGGTGGCCGGCGTGGGACCGGTCGTGGCCCAGAGCGTCGCGCGCTGGTTCGCGGTGGAGCACGGGGGTGAGCTGGTGCGACGCCTGCAGGCGGCCGGGATCAGCGCCGAGCCGGTGCGCGGCTCCGGAGAGGGTCCCTGGAAGGGCCAGTCCTGGGTTCTCACCGGCAGCCTGGAATCGTTGACCCGACCCGAGGCGGAGGAGCGCATTCGCGCACTGGGCGGCACGCCGGGATCGAGCGTCAGCAAGCGCACCCACACGGTGGTCGCCGCGGCGGCGCCCGGCAGCAAGCTGGCCCGCGCCCAGGACCTCGGTGTGCGTGTGCTCGATGAGCGCGCCTTTCTCGACGAGCTCGCCGCCGCCGAGGGCTGAGCGGCGCCGGACAGGATCAGTCGCCGCCGTACAGTGGAAAGGTGACCACGCAGACACTGTCCCGCCGCGCCCGGCTGGTCGACAACCCCGACCTGTTGCGCGCCCGTCTCCGCGCAGCGCCCACCGGCGCAGGCGTCTACGTGATGCGCGACCTCGAGGGTCGCGTCGCCTACGTGGGCAAGGCCGCCAACGCCCGCAGCCGGCTGCGCTCGTACTTCACCGGGATCGAGTCGCTGCCTGCGCGCACCCGCACCCTGGTCGAACGCACCTTCGACTTCGAGGTCATCGACTGCCTCAACGAACGCGAGGCGCTGATCCTCGAGAACACGCTCATCAAGGAGTACCGGCCGCGGTACAACGTGCGGCTGAAGGACGACAAGAGCTACCTCTACCTCAAGATTCCCAAGCCCGGAGCCGGCCCACCGCACGCGCCGGGCACCGCCCGCGAACAGGTCCGTGTGCCTCGGGGCGAGGGTGGGGTGCGCGCCACCGAGTTCCCGCGGCCCTACTACACGCGCCGCATGATCCGTGACGGTGCGCGGTACTTCGGCCCGTACACCAGCGCGCAGTCGCTGCGCACCACGGTGAAATCACTGCGCACCATCTTTCCGTTCCGCACCTGCAGCGACGAGATCTTCGCGCGCGGTCGGGTCTGCCTCGACTACCACATCAAGCGATGCAGCGGTCCCTGCGAAGGACGCATCGACGCCCCGGAGTACGCCACGCTGCTCGACCAGGTCGAGCTGTTCATGCAGGGGCGCAGCGACGCGCTCGAGGAGCAGCTGCGCGGGCAGATGGCCGGTGCCTCGGAGAACCTCGATTTCGAGCTGGCCGCCCGGTTTCGCGACCGGCTGCGCGCCATCGACCGCATCGCCGAGCGTCAGAAGATGCTGACCGGTTCACGTGCCGACGAGGACTGCGTCGCGGTGGCGCTGGAGGGCGGACGCGCCATGGTCGCGCTGCTCTCGGTGCGCCGCGGTCGGGTCATGGCCATGGAGACGCACGAGCTCGAGGGCGTCACCGACCTGGGGGCGGGGGAGTGCCTGGGCGGCTTCGTGCCCCAGTACTACGGCAGCGCGCCCACCGTCCCACGCACCATCCTCGTCTCCGACGCCATCGAGGACGCTGCGGTCGTCGAGGATTTCCTCACCGAGCAGCGTGGCGGTCCGGTGACGCTCCAGCACGCACGTCGCGGCCGCCCGCGAGAGCTCGTCGAGCAGGCGCGCGCCACCGCGCTCAGCGCGTTGCGGCAGCGGCGCATCGTCGACGACTTCGACGCAGAGCGCACCGATGCCCTGCTCGTCGACCTCGCCGAACGGCTGCATCTTCCCGGTCCGCCGCGCCGCATCGAGTGCTACGACATCAGCAACACCATGGGCACCAACTCCGTCGGCTCGATGATCGTGTTCGAGGACGGCCGCCCCAGGCCGGCTCATTACCGCCACTTCGGCATCCGCACCGTCGAGGGCAGCGACGACTTCGCGTCGATGGAGGAGACGCTCCGCCGGCGCTTTGCGCGCCTGCTCAAGATCCGCGCCGAAGGGGCGGCCGTCGACGACATCCCGGTCGACGACCCCGCGGGCAGCAACGGCGAGGTGCGCAGGGAGACGGCCGCCCGCACTCCCGCCGTTGCGGGCGACGACAGCTTCGGCATCATTCCCGACCTGGTGCTCATCGACGGCGGCAAGGGTCAGCTCAACGCTGCGTACCGGGTGCTGCGAGCCGCCGGACTTGCTGAGGTGCCGATCTTCGGCCTGGCCAAGCGCAATGAGGAGTTGTTCTCGCCGGGGGTGGCGCGTCCGACGATCATCGAGAAGGACAGCCCGACGCTGTTCCTGGTGCAGCGCGTCCGCGACGAGGCGCATCGTTTCGCCATCACTCACCACCGTGCCCGGCGCGGTAAGAGTGCCCTGCGGTCGCGGCTGGACTCGGTCCCCGGGCTCGGGCCGGTGCGCAAACGCGCGCTTCTGCGCCGCTTCGGCAGCGTCGACGGCATCCGCGCGGCGAACGTTGACGAGCTGGCGCAGACCGTGCCCCACCCGGTGGCGCTGAGCATCAAGGAACTGTTGTGATGCGTCGCTCAGGCGGGCCGCGGCGGCGGCGGGGGGGCGAGCACGCCCGTCGTCGGCCTGCTCACCTGGTCGATCCCGGCCGACGTCTCCGTCTCTGAGCCGTCGCGGATCAACGGGGTCCAGCCGACCGCCATGCTGGCGCCTCCGGCTGCCGACGTGCCCACGTCCCAGCGCCCGCCGCTCGAGCTGACCACGGCGGCAGCGATGGCAAGTCCAAGGCCGGATCCACCGGGCGCATCGCTGACGCGGCGGAACCGATCGAAGACGCGCCGGCGCTCATCGGGTGGGATTCCCGGACCGGAGTCGTCGACAGCCAGTCGCACCCTGCCGTCGCGCCGTCCAACGCGCACGTCGATGGTGCCTCCGGACGGTGTGTACCGGCAGGCGTTGTCGAGGAGGACGCCGAGCAGCCGATCCAGCCACTCCGGGGGAGCGCTGATCATTGTGGAGACCGGCTCGACCGCCACGGTGAGCGTGAGACCACGCGCCTGCGCCACGGCTTCGAAGCGGGTCGCCGCCTCAGCCGCGAGGACGCCGAGGTCGGTTGCCTCTGACGTCGGCGCCGCCCCGGTGCTGTCGAAACGGGCCAGCCAGAGCAGGTCGTCGACGAGGCGACGCATCCGCTTGCTCTCCACGCCGACGGACGCGAACGCGTTCCTGTACCAGGCGACGTCGCGCTCGCGCTCGAGCGCGAGCGACGTCTGCGCCTCGATCACGGACAGTGGGGTGCGCAGCTCGTGCGACGCGTCCGCGGTCATCTCGATCTGCCGCTGCCGAGCCCGCTCGATCGGGGCGGCGACGCGACGCCCGATGGCCAGGGCGCCGAAGAACACCGCGAGGAGCAGGATCGGCCCGACCAGCAGCTCGGCGGTGAGGATGTTGTGCTGCGTAGTGTTGACGTTGTCGAGGGACTGGCCGACGATCACCCGCGCACCGGACACCGTCACGCCATTGACGTCGACGGCCGTCGTCACCCCGTCAGCGCGCAGGTCGCTGCCGTCGGCGAAATTGACCGTGGTCGGTGAGCTGACGCCGCGTGCGGCGTCCGGCAGTGCCTCGGAGGATGTGAGCGATGACGACGGCAGAAGCCGGCCGCCCGGTCCGACCAGGTAGGTATCGCCACCGGGGATCACCACCCACCTCAGCAGGGGCTCCTGGTAGGCGGGGCCGGTGCTGGGGAACGCACTCGGGCTCGACGGAGTGCCGTTGAGGTATCCCTGCAGCCGGGTGTCCACGGCCGTGGTGAGGTTGCGGGTGACGATCAGCATCACCGCTCCCGCGATGGCCACATACGCGACCAGCACCATCGCCGTGGCAATGAGTGCCACCCGCAGCGAGGCGCCGCGCACATCGCGCACCGGCCGCGTGAACAGACCACGCAGCCGAGACGGCGCGACCCTCACGCGTGCTCCAGGCGGTAGCCGGCGCCGCGCACGGTGACGATGCGCACCCCGGAGTCGGGCAGCTTGGCGCGGAGGCGGCTCAGGCGCACGTCGATGGCGTTGCT
>CATPCA010000343.1 GCA_955652545.1 Candidatus Dormiibacterota bacterium | reverse complement strand
GTCGAGCTGCACCACCTGCAGACCGCCGAGGTGACGCGCATCGCGTTCACGCGTGACCAGCTCGACACCTCGTACCGGTATCTCTCCGTCACCGCGCGTGACATGGCCACGGCATGGCGCTCTGGCGTGTTCCCGCCCCACCCGTCGACGTGGCAGTGCCCGCGCTGCGAGTACCGCACGGTGTGCGACGAGGGGCGCGGTGTCGAAGACGGCTGACTGACCGCGCCGAGGTCAGGCGACGGCCGTCCAGCGCCTCCAGTCAGGAGCGCCGGTGATCGGTCCCTCGGGCTCGACGTCCTCGGGCAGTTCGGTGCGCCACGGCAGCATGAGGTCGAAGACGATCTCCTGGATGGTCCAGAGGATGTCCATGATCTCGGTGATCTTGACCTGGCGCCGCCCGATCGCCTCCTCGATGATCGCCAGCGCTTCGCGGTCGCCCGTCTTCGACACCGCGCTGCGCGCAAACGCGAACACGTCCTCGGCGCGCGACTTCAGGTCGGCGGGGGTCTCCTTGATGCTCTGGAGGTGAATCTCCTCGCAGGCACTGATCACCTCGTCGACGCGTTCGACCAGCCTGCGAAGCCGGGTACGCTCGACCATCTCCCGGTGATGGCGCTTGCGCGCGTCATGCACCTCTTGGGTCGCATCCTCGATCAACAACTCAAATCTCCTTGGGTTGATGCCTCGATTGCTGACACTGGGATTGTCGACATTCGGGTCACCACACTGCCCGAGATTACCCCGGCGTGCCATTGACATCAAGAGCACATTTCGGGTCAGATTGTTGCATGGATCGCATCAATGCCGACACGCTCAGGACCTTCATCGAGGTGGCGCGGGTGGAGCATCTCGGCAGAGCGTCGGAGGCACTTCAGGCAGATCCGTCAACGGTCAGCCGCAAGATCGCCCGGCTCGAGCAGGAGATCGGTGTGCCTCTTTTCGAACGCATTGGACGCTCCATACGTCTCACGCAGGCTGGCAAACGGTTCGTCGGGCGGGCCGAACGTCTGCTCGCCGACCTGCGCGAGGCCGTGGCGGACGCCGAGGGCGCCGTGTCCGCGGAGTCAGGCGAGGTGCGCGTCGGATTCCTCCACACTGTCGGAGCCCGCTGGCTGCCGGAGAGGCTGGCCCGCTTCCTGCGCGCTCACCCGGGGGTGCGGTTCATCCTCGAGGAGGGAACCACGGCCGAGGTGGCCAGCGGCGTACTCGCCGGCGACTTCGACCTGGGCATCCTCGGTCCGCCACCGGTCAACACCCCGGACCTGGAGATGGTGCCGCTCTTCAGGGAGCGGGTGGCCGTGGTGGTGCCGATCGGCCACAGGCTCACCGGGCGCACCTCGGCGGCACTCACCGACCTTGCTGACGAACCCATGATCCTGCCCCGGTCGCGCAGCGGGCTGCGCAAGGTCATCGACGACGCCTTCGCCGCCCAGGGCCTGACCACCAATGTCGCGTACGAGGGGGACGACTTCAGCATCGTCCAGGGGCTCGTCGAAGCCGGCCTGGGCATCACCCTGATGCCGATGCCGCTCCCGGCCCCGTCGGCCCAGGTCGTTGTGATCCCGCTTCGGGACCCGCCGATCGCCCGGACCATGGCGCTGGTCTGGGATCGCCGGCGCACCCTGCCGCCGGCGGCGCTCCTCTTCTCCCGCGGCCTGGTGACCGAGGTGGGCGACCCGTTCGACCCGCCGCCGGGCGGCTGAGCGGCCGCCGGGGCACCCGGCCCGTACACTCGCCCCGTGGCCGCCGTCGTGATCGTCGTCGCCGTCCTCGTCCTTGCCGTTGGCGCCGCGGCGATCGCCGGCGCACGGCGGCGCCCCGCACCCGGGGCCAGGACGTCGCTCCCGCGCGACGCGGGGGCGACGGCGGCGCAGGCACGGATCGAAGCCGACCGGGTGGTGGCGCAGGCCCGCAACGAGGCACTCGCGGCCCGCGAGGCGGTGCGTGAGGAGGTGCTGGCACGGCACCAGGCGGTGGAGGCGAGCGACGCGCTCCTCGAGGAACGTGAACGTACCCATCGCGACCGCCGCGCCGTCTTCGACGAGCGCCGTCATCTCCACAAGAAGCGGCGCGAGGAGATCGACGAGCGGATCGGCTCAGTCGCCGCGATGCGGTCGGAGGCGGCGGCCGCCGTCGAACGGGCTGCCGCCATCGACCACGAAACCGCGGCGCGCACTGTGCTCGAGCGCGTCGACAACGAGCTCGACGCGGAGCACCTGCCTCGCGTCGAGGCAGCCGTCGCCGAGCGCGTCGGCGATGCCGGTCCGGCGGCACGGACGTTGATCGTCGAGGCCATGGAACGGCAGCTGAGCGGCCACGCCGACGGCGCTCCGCGAGCCGCACCGGTCCCCCTCGAGGAGCTCGACGAGCACGGCCGCGAACGGCTGCTGAGCGCGCTGTCGGTGATCGCTGACGACACCGGCATGGAGCTGGGCGTCGACGAGGATCGAGCCCAGGCGACGCTCCGCGGCATGGACCCGATCGGGCGCGAGGTGGCCCGGCAGGCCGCGCTCGAGGTGATCGACCGCAAGCTCCAGGCCGCCGACGTGCCTCCGCTGTTGCTCCGCACCCGCGGGTCGCTGGCCACCCGCGTGCGCCAGCTCGGCGAGCAGGCGCTGTGGGAGATGCAGATGGATGGCCGGCCCGAGCTGGCCGAGCTCATCGGCACGCTGCACTACCGCTTCTCGTACGGCCAGAACGCGCTACTCCACTGTGAGGAGACAGGTCACATCTGCGGCGTCCTCGCATCCGAGCTCGGCATGTCACAAGCAATCGCTCGCGAGGCGGGGATGCTGCACGACGTCGGCAAAGCTGTCGACCACGACGTTGAGGGTTCGCACGCCATCATCGGTGGCGAGCTGTTGCGCGTCCTCGGCGCCGACCCCGGGATCATCCACGCGGTCAAGGCGCATCACTTCGATGAGGAGCCCACCACCGACCTGGCAATGCTGACCATCTGTGCCGACGCGATCAGCGCGTCCCGGCCCGGCGCACGGCGCGACACCCTGGCGACGTATCTCGCCCGCCTCGAGCAGCTGCAGACCATCGCCACCCGCCATTCGGGGGTCGAGCGCGCGTTCCCGCTGCAGGCAGGCCGTGAGGTGCGCATCTTCGTGCGCGCCAAGCAGGTGAAGGATGCACAGGTTCCCGAGCTGAGCGCGCAGATCGCGCACGAGATCGAGAACGAGATGCAGTACCCGGGGATGATCAAGGTGACCGTCATCCGCGAGACGACGGCGACGGCGACCGCGCCGGCGCAGATCGCGGCGGTGCAGGAGGCCAACCGACGGCGTGCCGGCAACGGCAACGGCAACGGCACTGGCGACGGCGACGAGCAGACCGCCACTGAGGCGTCCGGCGAGGACGACGACGGGCCGCTGGACTCCGCCGGGATCGAGGAGGTCAGCCCCGCCGAGAGCTGACCCCGCGCACGAATTCCTCGACGACCGCTGCGGTACGCTCGGGCTCCTCGTGGAAGAAGAGGTGGCCGGCGCCGTCGAACACCACCATGGTCGCGCCGGGGATGCGCTCGGCCAGCAGTCGCGCGTTCGCCACGGGCATCACCGCGTCGTCGCTGCCGTGCATCACCAGTGTGGGCGCGGTGATCGACGGGAGGCGATCCCACACGTCGTGGCCCTGTGAGGCGTCGAGCTGCGCCCTGAATGCGCGGCCGTCGATCGGCCGTGTGGCGCGGTCGCGGACCTGCTGCTCGATGAACTCCGGGTGCGCCTCCTGGAAGCTTCGCGAGTAGAGGACTGTGCAGGCGATGCGATAGGCCTCCTCCGGGCTGCGCGCGCCCTTGCCGAGCAGCGCCGCGACCGCGGCCTGGTCGGGTTCCTCCGCGAGGTGGGCAGCGCCGGGCCCGGTGGCGGCGAGC
>CATPCA010000342.1 GCA_955652545.1 Candidatus Dormiibacterota bacterium | reverse complement strand
GTGCATCCCAGGCTCGCGGGCCACGGGCCGACGTTGTTCGCGGGGCTATCGAAGCATGTCGACTTGAAGCTCGTGAGCCGGCTGGAGTTCGGCTCGGGGGCAGTGGCGATGCGGTACGAGCCGAGAAGGTAGCCATCGGGCTTGCTAGCCCGAGCCGGCCGCATCATGGAGCCCTGGTTCGCGGCTCTTGCGCGCCCCACCGCAGCGGTTCCCTCCGCGGCGGCCCACAACAACGCCTTGGCCTGGCGCACCTCCCGAGCCGGCGCGGTGTGCGAACGAGCAAGCCCCTCCAGCTCAACCCGCTGCCCACCCGTCATCTCCAAAGCCCCAGCCGCAGCCACCATCCCACCCACACTACGACAGATCACTATTTAAGCGACACACCACTAGCACCGAGATCAAGGCGCATTGTCGGCGAGCCGCGCGATAGCATCATTCGGGTGGGTTAGGGCGTCGGACTCTGCTGCTGGCCAGTTGCCGCCAGGTAGCCGGTCGTTACCTCCATCTTGCGCACTAAAAAAGCGGTGCTCGTCCCCAATCGCCATCCCGTCCGTTGTTCGTACATCGAAAGGACCGTGGCTTCGGCCTAGGAATTCGGGACACCGAGGAACGGGAACTCTGCCAGGAGGTTGTCGTGCGGCTTGAGCCCGGTGGGTGGAACCTTGCCGTGGGTCAGCCAGGCAAAACGCATGCTGTAGACGTCGTCGGTCAGGACTCGGCCGTTGGGATAGTTGGCGGGCCTGGTGCGGTCGAGCCGGAGGATGTCGGGCAGCACTTGCATTGCTGCCGCCTTGGCCTCGTCGGGCGAGTAGCCGCCGTTTTCCAGGATTTTGGACCACGGCCCCAGGTAGTTGGCGAGGTCGTCGGCTGGCTGCCGAGAGTTGTAGAGGTCTTTCTCGCCGTCTGGGTTGATGAACGGGTTGATGGTCGGGTTGCCGCCGCGGTCCATCGGCACGAGCATCCCATCGCGGCGCAGGCTGATCGTGGCCCAGACCCCGATCACGGGCTCGGCGCCGAGCATGTTGCTGGGTACCTCGAGCGCTATGGAGTCGACGTTGTTCTCGGCGAAGTCGTCGTGGCCGGTCCACTGGAATCCGTGGAGAGCGCCCTCGACATCGGCGAAGAACGGGTCGCTGCGAAGCCCGGCGAACAGCCGGATCGCGCCGACCTGGACGGGCCGGGCCTGGCCGTCAAAGCTGACCGGCAACGATGCGATGAGCTGTTCACCGACCGGCTCGGCCTCCCTGGCTTGGCCTCCAGTCGCGTACCACGCGGTCCCGGTTTGCATGCCACTCTCGAACTCTGAGAACGTGAAGGTGAACGCAACGTCGGCTTTCGAGTCGCCGTTGTTGTCGACATTGATCCGGTAGACCGCGTCGGGGTGGAATTCGGGACCCGTCGTTGGTGAGGGTATGGGCGGTGGGGCGCTCGTTGGGTTCGAGTCGATGATCAACACCGTCTTGTCAGGGCTGTCTGGTGACTGGAACATGAACACATCGGTCAAGTCCAGGCGGCGGTCGTCGCCGGGGAACTTGAGATTGTCAGCGCTGAAGTGGTTGGACATCGTGAGTTGATCTCCGTGGGTTGATGTGTGCTGGCATCAGGGTCGTGCGTTGGGCGGCTGGTCGCGCCCGTGCAGATCCCTGGTCGATGCCCTGGCTTTCACCCAAACGAACCCGCTTCAGAGCGGATCACCTGGCCGTTGACGGAGTGGCCTTCCTTGCCAACCAGGAATGCGACGACGTTCGCGATGCCGGCCAGACTGTCTGGGCGCGCTTCAACAGCTGCGACGGCGTTGACCGTAATGTCACGGCCGCACAGTTCGCGGGCGAGCATCGGCGTGAGGATCTCCACCGCGCCCTTGCACGCCGCGTAGGCGGCATAGTTCGGAGACGCCGAGCCTACGCTGGCCCAGGAGAAGTTGACGAGCGCGCCCCCGGAACGAAGCTGACGCGACGCCAGCTGGTTGACGACGAACATGCCGCGTACATTCGTCCTGAGGAGGGCATCGAACACGTCGAGGTCGTAGTCGACAACCGGACCCAAGTTCCTCTGTCCGGCGGCGTGGACCAGGACATCGACACCACCGAACGCCTCGGTGGTCTCACCGAACAGCCGCGCGACGTCGAGCTCGTCGGTGACGTCGGCGCGAACCGCGAGCGCCGTGCCGTTGGCGGCGAGGACCTCCTCGACGGCGGCCTCAGCTGCAGCCTGGTTCCTCGCATAGTGGATGACGACGGCGTAGTTCCGGCCCGCAAGCTTGCGCGCGACTTCACGCCCGACACCGCGCGAGCCCCCCGTGACGATCGCCACGCGGTCGGTAGGCATCCTTCCCTCGGAGTGTGTGGTCACACAGACAAGGCTCGCTATGATCGGCCTGCATCGCACCAGGGGGCGTGCCGGGTCGCGTCCCTGGTCGTTTACGTTTTGGGGGACGAATGGCCGCCCAGCGCCTGCCGGCGTTTCGGGGCCGGACCAGCGAGAGGGAAATGCTGGACCGGCTGTTGGAGAATGTGCGCAAGGGCCAGAGTGCGGTCCTCGTCATCCGCGGTGAGGCGGGTGTCGGAAAGACTGCGCTCTTGCACTACGCCGCGCGGCAGGCCTCTGGTTTTCGAATAGCTCGGATCGCGGGTGTCGAGTCCGAAATGGAGTTGCCGTTTGCGGGCCTGCATCAGCTCTGCGCGCCGATGCTTGCTCAGCTCGACGCGCTTCCGGAGCCCCAGCAGCGCGCCTTGAGCGTCGCGTTCGGGCTCTCGTCAGGCGAAGCTCCTGACCGGTTCCTGGTCGCCTTGGCTGCGCTCAGCCTGCTGGCCGAGTCTGCCGTACAGCGGCCGCTACTGTGTTTCGTCGATGACGCGCAGTGGCTCGACGGCGCCTCGGCTCAGGTCCTCGGATTCGTCGCGCGACGGCTCCTGGCCGAGGCGGTCGCGATCGTATTCGCGGTTCGCGAACCAAGCACTGAGCGCGCGTTCGCGGACCTGCCCGCTCTGTTGGTTGAAGGGCTGCAAGAGGTCGATGCCCGCGCCCTACTGGCCGCCGCCATCCCGGGCCCACTCGATGAGCGCGTCCGCGACCGGATCGTCGCGGAGACGCGTGGCAATCCCCTTGCGCTGTTGGAGCTACCGCGGGGCATGAGCGCCGCCGAGCTCGCAGGTGGCTTCGCGCTTCCCGACGCAGGAAGCCTTCCGCATCACATCGAGGACCACTACCTGCGTCGCCTCGGCGCGTTGCCTGACGCGACACAGCGCCTGATGCTGTTGGCAGCGGCCGATCCGGTCGGTGATGCAACGCTGGTCTGGCGTGCCGCCGACACGCTTGGGATCGACAGCACCGCCGCGGCGCCGGCGGCGACGGAGCAGTTGTTGGAGATCGGAGCGCGCGTGCGGTTTCGGCATCCGCTGTTGAGATCCGCGGTGTACCGCGCCGCATCGGCGGCGGACCGGCAAGCAGCACATGGTGCCCTCGCAGCTGCCACCGATCCAGAGACGGATCCTGATCGACGAGCATGGCATCGAGCGCACGCGGCGAATGTGCCGGATGAAGATCTGGCCGGCGAGTTGATCCATTGTGCGAGTCGTGCGCAGGGCCGCGGCGGCATCGCCGCCGCCGCCGCATTCCTGGAGCGCGCGGTAGCGTTCACTCCGGACCCCGCGATGCGCGCGTCACGCGCGCTCTCTGCGGCACGGGCGAAGTTTGCGGCGGGAGACATCGCCGCCGCCGAGTCGCTACTCGCAACGACAGAGGTCGGCCCACTTGGCGAGCTTGGTCGAGCCCAGGTGCAGCAGGTGCGGGCTCAGATTGCCTTTGCGCTGCGACGCGGTAGCGACGCTCCGCCGTTGCTGCTGCGCGCGGCGGAGCAGCTCGGGCCGCTCGACGCCGAGCTCGCACGGGAGACGTATCTGGAAGCGCTGCTTGCTTCGATATACGCCGCCCGTCTGGCCACCGGCGCCGGTGCGGCCGACATCGCTCTCGCGGCTCGTTCGGCGCCCCTGGGACCCGAGCCGTTGCCAGCAAGGCAGCTGCTGCTGCTCGGCCTCGCCACCCGTTTGACCGATGGATACGTCGCGGCAGCGCCGACGTTGCGCAGGTCGCTGCGCGCCTATCGCGCCGAGGAGCCGCAGCTGGACTGGTTGTGTGTGTCGTACAACATCGCGGCACAGGAACTGTGGGACGATCAGGCATGGTTCGAGCTCGCATCCGGCCAGGCGGAGCTCGCGCGCGCAACGGGAACGCTGAGTCTGCTTCCGTATGCACTCGACTACCTCGCTGGGAATCTCATCCAGGCCGGACAGCTATCCGCGGCGGCTGGGCTCATGGCCGAGGCCGAGGGCCTCGATCCGGGAATGAGAGCCGAGACCCTCCCGTACATCCCGCTCCTGCTCGCTGCGTGGCGGGGTCAGGCGTCTATCGGCGTCCACCTGATCGATGCGATGGCCCGCGGCGCCGCCACGCGAGGCGAAGGATGTGCGATCACCGTTGCCGAATACGCGACCGCGATCCTGTACAACGGCCTCGGTCAGTACGCGCTTGCGCTCGAAGCGGCGCAGAAGGCGGCGGCGTCGGACGACATCGTGACGTCGTCCTGGGCATTGTACGAGCTGGTCGAGGCCGCATCGCGAGGTGGTGAGCTGGACGTCGCACGCGCCGCGGCGGGTCGCCTTTCCGAGCGGACGCGTGCGAGCGGCACCGCGTGGGCGAGGGGAACCGACGCGCGCTCACGCGCGCTCGTCGAGGAGGGCGCCGCGGCCGAGGAACTCCACCGTCAGGCGATCGAGTGGCTCGGCCAATGCCGGATGGCTGCGCACCTCGCTCGTGCCCGCCTGACCTATGGCGAGTGGCTGCGTCGCGAGAACCGGCGCGTTGACGCGCGCGAGCAGCTGCGCGCCGCGTACGACATCTTCGCCTCGATGGGCGCGCAGGGATTCGCGGACCGCGCACGACGCGAGCTGCTCGCCACGGGCGAGAAGGTGCGAAAGCGTCGAGAAGACACACGTGATGAGCTCACGCCTCAGGAGGAGCACATCGCACGACTTGCCCGGGAGGGACGGACGAATCCAGAAATCGGCGCGGAGCTCTATCTCAGCGACCGCACCGTTGAGTGGCACTTGAGGAAGGTGTTCGACAAGCTCGGCATCACCTCACGCAAGGGCCTCCACGACGCGCTGCCGAGCGGGGATCGCGAGGGCGCGCTCGCCTAGGATGCCGGCGCGGACGCGCTCTGTCAGACGGCGTATGCCTTGACCCGGACTTGTCCCTTCGACACGTCGACCATCCCCGACGCCCAGATCTGGATCGGGTTCACCCACAACAGGTCATTGTGATTGGACGTCAGCGTCACATTCTCGCGGAGCTGAAAGACCGGCGACCCTTTCTGCGGAATTGCCACGCCGTCGGCGAACAACGCGATCCTCTTTCCGTCCTCGGTCGCGATCTCTGCGTGAATGTGGAGCTCGGCACGTCCGTCGGCGCGGAACTCGAGATAGTCGACGCCCCTGACCGTCCCTTTCAGCTTCGGACCGGTGACCGTGCCCTCCAAGTAGAGGTCGAACCGGGCCCCTTCGGGTGGAGGCGTCTGCCCTGAAAACACCTCATCTGCCGAGGCGCCGTACTCCACCACCCGCGTGATCTGCAGCGCGTACTCGTAGATGAGCTTTCCTGGCATCTGCATTTCCTGGTCATGGGTACTGACCGGCTCGATGTTCGCCCGGGATACATCAACACCACTCATGCCCACTCCTCATGGTGCTCGCGACTCCGATGGCGAATCGCGTCAAAACGGGTGCCGGCCACGAGTGTGAGGCGCGTGGGAGTCAATGTCCAGCGACCGGTTATCCGACAAGGTAGGTTTCGTAGATCACGCCCGCAGCGTGGCGGGCGGCCACTCCGACGAAGACGCCTTTGTTCAGCCAGTCGAGGCTTGGAGAGGCGGTCTCGATCTGCGTTGAGGTGCGAAAGGTGTACTCACTGGCGTCAACGTCTTCACCGCGCCCGAGCCGTGCGAGGACCTGGGCGCTCCCGTGGCGCACTCCCCTTGATTGGACGTAGAGCAGATCGCCGCGATCCGTCTGCAGCGTGTATCGGATGTCGCCGAGGGCGGTGCCGTCGGGCAGGATGATCTGCCAGTCGGCGCTGGCGCCAGGGAGCAGCGTCCCATGAATCTCTGGACCGGTGAACGTCCCGCCGGTCTGCGGCACGATGCGCCGGTGGCCCCGGGCGGTTGTGCCGAGATCCAGCGGCTGGCCGAGGGCAGCTTCAAGGTGGTAGATCAGGGTTAAACGAGGAGCGGGAAGCTGACGGCCTATGGCCGGCGTCCGCAGGCCGGCGGTTGCTCGGCTGCCCCCGCCACGAGCCGGGTCGTTGGGATGGGAATCGAGCGAGGTGACGGTGACATGCATCCATTCAGAGAGCGGCAGACCGCCGAGCAGACTGTCGAGCTCGTCCTCGTTTTCAGCGCGGTATAGGCCTACGGTCTTGGTCTCGCCGGATGCGACGAGTCGCGTCCATAGCCGCAGAAGATGGCCTTCGCTGGCCAGCTTTGCTGCCGCGAATGCCTCAGCGTCCTCGCGGTCGTTGACCTCCGACACCGGAGTCCCGTTCGGGATGTCGACCTCGAACTCCACCAGGAATTCCATGTAGTCCTCCTCACCTCCGAGGTTCCTTACAGGGCACGGTCGCGCTTCAAGTACCTCGGTCGCGCCCGTCGAACGCCCTGGTCTCTTGTCCCTGGTCCGCGGTTGAAGCCGCATGACGGCCGCCTGATGGCCGAGCTTTCACGAGCAGCGGTCACCGGTGGCACCTGTCTACACGAGAGGCCCGGGTACCCACCAGGGACTTCCACGGGCGCGACTGGTCACCCGAACCGCGAGATTGATGCCAGTACCAACCCCCAACCAAAGGAGAGACAGATGCCCTACATCACCGTTGGCACAGAGAACTCCGCACGGATCGACCTGTACTACGAGGACCACGGTTCGGGCCCGCCTGTGGTCCTCATCCACGGCTACCCGCTGAGCGGGCGAGCGTGGGACAAGCAGCTCCCGGCCCTGTTGGACGCCGGTCGTCGAGTCATCACGTACGACCGCCGCGGCTTTGGGAACTCCAGCCAGCCGACGTCCGGGTACGACTACGACACGTTCGCGGCGGATCTGAACAAGCTGCTCGAGGAGCTCGATCTGAGAGCCGCAACCCTGGTCGGGCACTCAATGGGAACCGGCGAGGTGACTCGTTACCTGGGCACCTACGGCTCAGCGCGTGTCGAACGCGGCGTGCTGGTGTCGCCGCTTCAGCCGTTTCTGCTGCAGGCCGGCGACAATCCGGATGGCGTGCCCCAGAGCGTGTTCGACGGGTTCGTGCAGAGCGCGAAGGCCGATATGCCGGCCTGGATGAAGGTGTTTTTGGACATCTTCTTCGGCACGGAGACTGGCCGCGATGCCTCGGTCAGCGACGAGGCTTTTCAGGCCAACTGGAACGTCGCAGTTCGCGCGTCGGCGACGGCCGCCGGGGCGTGCATTCCGACGTGGGGGACCGACTTCCGCCGCGACCTCGCCAGGATCGACGTGCCCATCCTGGTCGTGCAGGGCGACGAAGACCAGGCGTTGCCCATCGACAAGACGGGCAAGCTCGTGCCCGCACTGCTCAAGGACGCGGAGCTCGTCGTCATCAAGGGTGGTTCGCACGCGATCCCCTGGACGCACGCCGAGCAAGTCAACCGTGCGCTGTTGCAGTTCATTCACGCGGCTGCCGTCAACGCCAATCCGACGGCGGTTGGCGCGACCATGTAATCCGGAGCAAAGAGCGAGCGATGACAAGGCGTTATTCTATTGGTGGAATTCCGGGGAGACAGGACTCCAACCTGCGACCCTGGTCCCCCAGACCAGTACTTATTCTTGGCCGCGGAGTCGCGTTCAGTTAGAGTGCTTTCGTCGCGAATTGGTTGGAATGAGTACTAGTCCCTGCATGTTGGAAAGAGCTGGAATCGACTACAACAGAGTGGGCTACTGGCAGCCTGGCTCAGCAGACATCACCACCCCTCTCCTCTCTACCGGCTAGTGGGGCTACCACAGGTTCCGAGAAACTGAGGGCTGGGATCCGCAGGAAGCGTGATGGCTACAGTGGGTCGGTCTCAGCCAGCGGCCGCCCCACAATCTTCATCCAGGTGCTGTGCGCGATCGCGGCCCAGGCATCGGAATCGGCGGGACCTGGCGGCAGTTGGGCGACACCCTCGAAGAAGCGCTCCATGCCCGCCGGCGTGAACATCACGAGCAGCCGAGCCGGTGTGTCGCCGACGTTCTGGAAACAATGCGGCGTGCCGCGCGGGATGAACATGAACGATCTCGTCGGAGCGTCGAACATGCGGTCATCCGCCTTGAAGCGCACGTGGCCGTCGAGTACGTACCACATCTCATCCTCGCGGACGTGAAGGTGCAGCGGCGGCCCCTGCATGGGAGGGATGACGTTCTCCAGCGCGGTGAACGTGCCGTTCGTAGTCTCGGCGCGGGCCTTGAAGGTTGTCGGGCCCCCGACCGGACCGCGAATCGTCTCCCCTTCGCCAGGAAGGACGACGAACGGGGTCACGCGACCACTCATGGCTGGGTCCGGACGCCGGGCTTGTCCCGGTCGTCGAGCACGCGGACGAGCGCGTTTTCGCAGACGACCGTGTACTGGTCGGGGTCTGTCCGCGAGGCTTCGTGGGCCATCAGCCACCTCCTCAGATTGAAAGGAGTACAGTTGCACTCTATAGAGCTATACTCTATACCAATGCGCCAACCTGTCAAGGGGAAGACCGAGGCCGGGCGTCGCCGTGAACAGCGAGCACGTCGGACGCGCGACCGGATAGTCCAGGCGGCCACTCGCCTCTTCCTCGACCGCGGCTACGTCGCCACCACGGTCGACGCCATCGCTCGGGAGGCCGGCGTGGCAACGGCCACGGTCTATCAGGCCTTTGGTACCAAGCAGGCCATCCTCGCGGCGGGGCTCGATTTCACCGTTGCAGGGGATTTTGAACCCGTTGCCGTGCTCGATCGAGAGTGGGTGCAAGCTGTCCGCGGTGAGCCTGACCCAGTCCGGCGACTAAGACTCGTTATTCAAAACACCTCCGAGATCGCAGCGCGCACGGCGCCTATCAAGGAGGTCATGAGGGACGCGGCCGCCATCGAACCCTCGATCCGTGATCTCATCCATCAAGACAACCAGGGCCGATACAAGACCCAGCAGGCCCTTGTGGAGATCATCGTCGCGGAGAGCGCTGGCGACTCCCGCTTGCGTGGTCCGTCAGCTCTTGACACGTTCTTCACGCTGGTGAATAGCGATACCTTCCGACTCTTTGTCGGCCATCTGGGTTGGACAATCCAAGAATGGCGGGAGTGGCTCTTTCGGCTACTCAGCTGCGAGCTCTTCGAGCGCGACGGCCGAAGTCAGGCGAAAACCTCGTGAGGCGGCCGGTCGGCTGCGCGTCCGTATGGAGGAGTCGATGTACGAGCGGACCCCGGCGCTCGTCTTGGATTCACCGATCCTATGTCTACTTGCACCGTTCATAAGGACTTGACCCGAACCCGTGCGATGGCCGAGGCGTCCCAATTTGCGTTCACGCCACTATTGGTGGAATTCCGGGGAGACAGGACTCGAACCTGCGACCCTGGTCCCCCAGACCAGTTCTCTAACCGCGCGAGAGAGCCGATCAGGATCGATACTGCCAACCAGAATGCTTCCGAGAATGGTCGTCGCCATTCTTCATCTCCTTCGAGCTAGTTCGTTTGCGTGTCCATGTCTCACTGGCTGTCGTACTCGTCGTGGCGGTGCCACCACATACCGGTCTCGTTGCGACCGAGTGGTGCGCGGTCGAGCCACTGATACATACCCCAGAGGCCGTCTATCCCGCGCTCGTACGCCGAGTAGGTGTGGTACACAACGCCGTTCTCGAGCGCAAACGCGCTCACGCCGGGCCCTTC
>CATPCA010000341.1 GCA_955652545.1 Candidatus Dormiibacterota bacterium | reverse complement strand
GACGTTCAGCCCGATCTTCCGTTCGTGGGGAGCCCCGCCGAGGAACGCTCGTGGACCAGCGAACCGACCCGGCCATCCGCGGACGAGCGGCGTGCTTTGATAGCCGCAGCCGCTACGCAGGTGGACGCGCAGCCGCAGCCCCCGGTCGAGGTCATTCGTCACGACTACCCCTGGTTCGAGGCCGACGTGCCGTCACGAGGCTGGGACATGTCGCCGGGAGATGAGGTGCCGCACTGGGAGGAGGGCGTGACCCCCGTTCCGGCGCCGGTGGCGCCCCCGCCGATGCCGGCCGGTGTTCCGACCCGGGTGCCGTCAACCGGCCGTTCGGTGCTCCTGTCTCGGATCCGCGACGCCGTGGCTGTTCGCCTCACGCTGGCCCGCCGCGCCGACGCAGTCGAGGAGTCGGCCCAGATCGTCAGCGGCGCGGCGCCTCCGCGGGGCCGGCGGTTGCCCGCCGCCCGCACCGAGCCTGTGGCTGACATCGCCGCGGAAGCGACGGACGTCGAGTTGACGGGTATCCCGGATGCCGCCCGGCTCGCGCCGGTCCGCCCGCCGACCGAGACCCTGGTGGCGAAGACCCCGGACGCGGTGGCGCCCGCGACGCCGCCCAGAACGAAGGACGATCCGCGCGAGACCACGCTGACTGAGCCTGCTGCCTGGAACGCCTTTGGTGCCTCGTCGTACCCGCGGGCTGCGGCCGACGCCTCACCGGCCCCGCCGGCCCCGGTGAGGCCGATCCCGCCGGGACGGCACAGCCGCGCGGTGGCACGCGAGCAGGTCGGCGTGGCAATGCGCATGCGCCGCGCCCTGGCCGCTACGGGAACCCTGCTCGGACAGGGCGGCGACGCCGCGACCGCCGGCGGGCGGGCGATCGTGACGACGGTGAGGGGTGCCAACCCCGACCGGCGCATCATCGCCGCCATCGCAGCGGTCGCGATCATCTTCATCACGGTCCTGGTGGTCGGCCACCGAGCGACGCCGTCAACCAGCCCCACAGCCCGCGCGCTGCCGGCCACGTCGGCGCCGGCGCACGCACCGACGGCAGCGCCAACCGCGGCCCCACCGGCACGGGCCCCGGCGACAGGCGCGCCGAAGACGGCCGTCGCCCCGCCGCAGACCGTGCAGACCTTCGGGGCGGGCGCCACCGGCTTCCAGGTGCGCGACATCCGCTACGGGCAGCAGTCCGGCTACCTTCGCATGGTCTTCGACATGGGGCCGGTGAGCGGCAGCACGGGCAACAGCCCGAAGATCACGGTGGCGTTCACCAACCCGACCACGATGTTGGTCGCCTTCAACGGCACCGTGCCCGCGGGCTCGACCGGCAGCCCGCCCGCCCGCGGCGTGATCTCATCGGTGACGCTGCTGTCGAGCAGCGGGGGCACGAGCGTGTATCGCATCGTGGTCACGCACGCGGTGACGGCACGAGGCCTGTTCTTGAGCGGTACCTCACCGCCCCTGCGTTTCGTCCTCGACCTGCACTGATCGCGAGCGGCTCGAGCCGCTCAGGCGGTGGCACCGCCGTCGACGACGAGTGTGCTCCCGGTGACGTACGACGACGCGTCACTGGCGAGGAACACCGCCGCACCGGCGATCTCGTCGGGCTCCGCATGGCGTTTCAGCGCGGTCTGGCCGACGATGTGATCGTGGATCGACGGCGTTTCGATGAGAACGCGGGCGAAGTCGGTGGCGACCAGGCCGGGCGCTATGGCGTTGACGCGAATGCCCTTGCCGCCGAGCTCGCGCGAGAGTGTGCGGGTGAGGTTGATCAGCGCGGCCTTGCTGGCGTTGTACGCGCCGATCAGCGCCTCGGGTTGGATGCCCCCGACAGAGGCGATGTTGATGATGGTGCCGCCGTGCTCGCCCATCCACGCATGGACGGCGGCCGACGTCAGGCGCAGCGGTCCCTGGACGTTGACCTCGAAGATGCGGCCGACGGCGGAGTCCTCGGCGTCGACGAGGGGTCCGAACTGAGGGTTGGTCGCCGCGTTGTTGACAAGGATGTCCAGAGCGCCAAAGCGGTCCATGACCGCGCCGACGATGGTGGGCACATCCGCGGCATGGCCCACGTTGCCGGCGACAGCGAAGGCCTCGCCACCGGCACCCGTGATCTCGTCCGCAACCGCTGCACAGGCGTCGAGGTGTCGCGAGCAGACCGCGACTCGTGCGCCCGACGCTGCCATCGCCAGCGCGATGGCGCGGCCGATCCCCCGGCTTCCCCCGGTGACCAGCGCGGTGCGGCCGGCCAGAGAGAAGCGTTCCAGGCCCACCGCCATCAGTTCAGCGACACCGGGACGATGTGATGGTCGCGCCGGGCCAGCATCTGGTCGAGGAACACCGTCTCACGCCGGAGCGCCGACAGGCAGCGACGCAGACGTCCTGATACCGAATCCTCCTCGAGCAGCTCCTGGCGACGGTTCACCTCGACGTTCAGCGAAGCTGCGACGAGGTAGGAGAGCAGCTCCGGGTCGTCGGGGAGGTCGGCGGCCTCGGCCTGCTCATCGGCATCGTCGGCCAGGTTGCGCAGCGCCGCGGAGTAGGCGGCGAATGCCTTCGCGGTCCGCCTCGCGAGCTCGGGGATGGCGGCCTCATCGCCGCGCGTGTCCTCGAGGTACTGGATGGTGCCGACCAGGTAGGAGCGGTTCAGCGACAGGCTCTCGACGCGGAACCGCGACGCCCCAGCCACCACCAGGTTGAAGCGGCCGTCATCCAGCGTCTCGATCTCGTGGATCTGCGCCAGGGTGCCAACGTTGAACGGGAAAGCGGAGCGCCCCACCTCGATGCCCTCGCGGATCGCAACCACTCCGAAGCTCGTGCCCTGCTCCTGACAGTCGCGGATCATCTCGCGATACCGCTCCTCGAAGATGTGCAGTCCCGCGGGCATGTGCGGGAAGAGCACGGTGTTGAGCGGGAACAGCGGCAGGCGCACCGACATGTCGCCAGTGTACCGCCGGTCCCGGCGACCACTGGTCGCGCCATGAACCTAAGCGGCTTTGCAGTTCTTGCTGTGCTTGAGGATGCGCTCGCGTTTGGGCTCGCCCGGCCTGCGCTGGTGCCGGAAGGCGATCTCCACGCTGATCTCGTTCTGGCGCATCAGGTTGTGGCAGATCGGACAGCGCTGCGAGGTGATGATGTCCTTCTGGGAGTTGACTCCCTTGGACTCCTTGATGGTGTTGGCCATGGGGGCTCCACGAGAAAGAGGATGGTGGCGAAGTCCGATTGTACCGCCGAGCGCGTAGCATTCCGACCCGATGCATCACCGCGGTTTCCGCCTGCCCCTGGTCACGCTGGGACTCGTCGCATGCCTCGCCGCATGCGGGTCCGACGAGTTCTCGACCCCGAGCGGGTCACCGCCAGCAGCGGCGGCGACGGCGACGGGGACCGTGAACGGCACCCCCTGTCCGTCTGCGCCGGCGAGCGCGGCCCATCCCACCACGTCCGACCGCTTCTCGGACCTCGTCTGCCTCACCAAGCTGCCCGATGGACTCCAGTACGGCGACCTGCTCACCGGCACCGGGCCGGCGCCGGTCCACGGCCAGAGCATCACCGTGCAATACACCGGCTGGCTGACCAACGGAACCCAGTTCGACAGCTCGCGGCAGTCGGGGCGCACGCCGTTCTCTTTCGCCATCGGCACCAACGCGGTGATCAAGGGCTGGGACGAGGGCGTCATCACCATGCACGTGGGGGGCAAGCGGCGGCTGGTCATCCCTCCCGCTCTGGGCTACGGCGCGACGGCCAACGGCCAGATCCCAGCCAACTCCACCCTCGTCTTCGAGGTCGAGTTGCTCTCGGTCGGTGCCACGTCGCCCTCCCCCACCTGATCGAACAGCGGCCGTTCGCCCCGAGGTTCAGCCCCGCTTGATGCGGCCGATCAGCGTGTAGGTGGCAACGCCGAGCACGCACACCAAGATCAACAGGCCGGCGGGCAGACCGATGACGAACGGGAGGTCGGGGGCCGCTGTCAGCACCATCGCGTGATGAGCATAGAGCCAGCCGCCGGCGTCGTGGACCTCCCCCGCAGTCGGACCCGGCCGATTGTTACACTGCGACGCTGAATGTCACAGCGTCACTCGGACGACGCGCTCCTGGACGCGGCACGAGCCTGCGTCGCCGAACGCGGCATTGCGCGCACCACCGTCAGCGACGTTGCCCGGCGCGCCGGTGCCAGCCGGATGACCGTCTACCGGTGCTTCCCGGACGCAGCGACCCTGTGGTCGAGCCTGCTCACCCGCGAGATCGCCGGCATCGTGGCCGCGGCCGACGCTGACGCTGCCTGCCTGCCGACGGCGCGCGAGCGGCTCATCGCCGCCGCGCTGCGGGCGATCGCAGCTCTGCGCGACGACCCGGTCATCCGCAGGGTCATCGAGATCGACGGGCAGCGCCTCCTCCCCTACCTCACGGTGCGACGTGGACACGCGCAGGAGATCGCCATCGCGGCGGTTCGCGAACACCTCGTCGCGGGACGCCGTGACGGCTCGATCCGTGGCCTCAACGAGCAGGCGGCCGCGCGCCTCGTCGAACTGATCATGCGCAGCCTGGTGACCGCATCTCCCGAGCTGATCGACGACGCGCTGACGCCGGCCATCGACGCCGAGCTCGGTCTCATGCTCGATGCGTGGCTCCGGTCCGAGGTGCGGGCATGAAGATCGCGGGATCCCTCAATGCCGCTCAGCGCACCGCCGACCTGGAGCGGCTCGCCCGCGAGCCACTCGACGTTCTGGTCATCGGTGGCGGGATCACCGGGGCCGGGGTCGCGCTCGACGCCGCGGCGCGAGGGCTGCGCTGCGGGCTCGTCGAGCGTCGCGACCTGGCCAATGGGACCAGCCGCTGGAGCTCGAAGCTGGTGCACGGCGGCCTCCGATACCTCCGCCACCTCCAGGTCGACGTCGCCTGGGAGTCGGCGCGCGAACGCCACATTCTCATGACCACCACCGCGCGACACCTGGTGCGGCCGCTGCCGTTCGTGGCTCCGCTCAACGACACCCTGCCGCCGCTGGACGGTCTGCTCACCGAGGTGGGGATCCGCGCCGGTGACGTGCTGCGCCTCGCCTCGGGGACGCGGCGGAGGGACCTTCCCGGCCCGCGGCGGATCAGCGCGGCACAGGCGCGTCGACTGGTCCCCGCATTGCGCGCTGCCGACCTGCGTGGTGGCGTGCTCTTCTGGGATGGCCAGCTCGAGGACGACGCGCGCCTGGTGATCGCGGTCACGCGCACCGCCGCCGCGCACGGTGCGGCGATCGTAACCCACTGCACCGCGGTGTCAGTCGATGCCGGACGCGTGGCGCTGCGCGACGAGCTGTCCGGCGCGGCATTCGAGGTGCAGGCGCGGACGGTCGTCAACGCCGCCGGGGTGTGGGCCGGCGCCGTCGACCCCACAGTCCGCCTGCGTCCGAGCAAGGGCGCTCACCTGGTGCTCGATGCGGGCGTCCTCGGCGACCCGCGAGCCGCTGTGATCGTGCCGGTCCCGGGCGAGAGCGCGCGATGGGTGGGTGCGACGCCAACCGGCGATGGGCGCCTCATCGTCGGAGTGACCGATGATGAGTACCGCGGAGCGATCTCCGATGAGCCGGAGGTCACCCCGGGTGAGGAGGCGTTCCTCCTGGACACGCTGTCGTCTGTCCTGCAGACACCGCTGGCATCCGCCGACGTGGTCGGCCGCTATGCGGGCTTCCGGCCCCTGCTCGACACCGGCGCAGGCTCCACCGCGGACATCTCACGCCGCCACGCCATCATCGAGAGCACCGACGGGGCGATGCTGACACTGGTCGGTGGCAAGCTGACCACGTACCGCCGCATGGCGCAGGACGCCGTCGACCGCATCGTGCGGCGGCACGGCGGCCCGCGGAGCACCACCGCGTCGCTGCCACTTGTGGGCGCGTCGGCCCTGCCGGCGGCTGCCGAGGGCCTGCCCCAAAGGCTGGTGCGCCGCTATGGCAGCGAGGCCGCGTTGGTGGCGGCGTTGGCGGCCGGCGACCAGTCGCTGCTTGAACCATTGTTCACGGGAACGCCGGTGCTGCCGATCGAGCTCGTCTTTGGCGTGCACCATGAAGGCGCCATGGACATCGACGACCTCCTCGACCGCCGGGTGCGGCTGGGACTGGTGCCGGCGGAGCGCCATCGCGCCGAGGCCTTTGCCGAGCACCTGCTCCAGCGTCTGGCGGCGTGATCGCGGCGCCGCCACAGCTGCGCTGGTGGGGTTGGGGCGACCGCCAGACGGACGTGCCTTCGGGACTGGCCGCGCTGCTCCACGACGAGGCCGGCGTCGAGCTCGGCACGCGCACGCCAGCCTCGGCGCGGGACGCGGTGCGTCTGCCGCCGAGCGCGCTGGCGAATGCACCGTTGCTGGCCGAGCTGCGTGCGATCTGCGGCACCGACGCCGTCAGCGTCGACGACGACAGCCGTCTGGTCCACGCCGGCGGACGCAGCTATCTGGACCTGCTGCGCCTGCGCGGTGCCGACATCGGCTGCGCGCCCGACGCCGTCGTGCTGCCCGCCGACGACAAGGAGATCGCCGCGGTGCTGCGCGCCTGCGCCCGCGCCGGCTGCGCGGTGGTGCCATTCGGCGGCGGCACCTCGGTGGTCGGTGGGGTCACGCCGCTGCGCGGCGAGCATCGCGCCGTCCTGGCGCTGAGCACGCGACGGCTCGACAGCCTGCTCGCTGTTGACCCTGTGTCGCTGGTGGCGACGTTGCAGGCAGGCATGACCGGTCCGCAAGCGGAGTCAGCCCTCGCCGAGCACGGTCTGACGCTCGGCCATTTCCCGCAGTCATTCGAGTACGCCACCATCGGCGGGTTCGCGGCCACGCGCAGCGCCGGCCAGGCATCCAGCGGTTACGGTCGATTCGACGACATGGTCGTGGGCGTGCGCCTGGTGGCACCGTCTGGGGAGATCGTCGTGGCAGGCCACCCCGCGACCGCCACCGGCCCGTCAATCCGCCAGCTGGTG
>CATPCA010000340.1 GCA_955652545.1 Candidatus Dormiibacterota bacterium | reverse complement strand
GCCGCCACAGCGTCCTGGCCGCGCTGGGGCGCGTCGACCGCCTCCAGCTCAGTGAGCGCGAGACCCTGATCGCGCGCCAGGTGCTCAAGGAGATTCGTGAGCGGCTCGGCTTCCTCCACGATGTCGGCCTCGACTACCTGACACTCGATCGCGGCGCGGCCACCTTGAGCGGCGGTGAGGCGCAGCGCATCCGCCTCGCCACCCAGATCGGCAGCCGGCTGATGGGCGTTCTCTACATCCTCGACGAACCGTCGATCGGGCTGCACCAGCGCGACAACCACAAGCTGATCCGCACGCTCGAGAGTCTGCGCGACATCGGCAACACCGTCATCGTCATCGAGCATGACGAGGACACCATCCGGGCAGCCGACTACGTCGTCGATGTCGGCCCCGGCGCCGGTGAGCACGGTGGCCACGTCGTCGCCGCCGGGACCATCGACGAGGTGCTCGCCGTCCCGACCAGCGTCACCGCGCAGTTCCTCAACGGCCAGCGGGCGATTCCCCTCCCCCTCATCCGGCGCCGCGGCAGCGGCAAGCAGCTGATCGTGCGCGGGGCGCGCGAGAACAACCTCAAGTCGGTGGACGTGACCTTCCCGATGGGCACGTTCATCTGCGTCACCGGCGTCAGCGGGAGCGGCAAGAGCACGCTGGTCAACGACATTCTCTACCGGAGGCTGGCCCAGTTCCTCTACCGAGCCAAGCAACGCCCCGGCGCTCACGCCGGGGTGGACGGGCTCAAGAACGTCGACAAGGTGATCGACGTCGACCAGTCTCCGATCGGTCGAACCCCGCGCAGCAACCCGGCCACCTATGTCGGCGTGTTCACCGACGTCCGCGAACTCTTCGCCAAGCTTCCCGAAGCGCGGGTGCGCGGGTACAAGCCGGGACGCTTCTCGTTCAACGTTGCGGGCGGGCGCTGTGAGGCGTGTGCCGGCGACGGGATGATCAAGATCGAGATGCACTTCCTCCCCGACATCTACGTGACCTGCGAGGTGTGCAAGGGCAGGCGCTACAACCGAGAGGCGCTGCAGGTGCTGTTCCGCGACAGGAGCATCGCCGACGTGCTGGCCATGACGGTCGACGAAGCGGCCGGTTTGTTCGAGAACCAGCCGAGGATCCTGCGCAAGCTGCGAACCCTGCAGGACGTC
Source organism: Candidatus Dormiibacterota bacterium (assembly GCA_955652545.1). The sequence continues at coordinate 1,932 of CATPCA010000340.1, read as the reverse complement.
GGACTCGGCTACATCCGCCTCGGTCAGCCGGCGACCCAGCTCAGTGGGGGAGAGGCACAGCGCGTCAAGCTCAGCACCGAGTTGAGCCGCCGCGGCACCGGGAGCACCGTGTACATCCTCGACGAGCCCACCACCGGCTTGCACTTCGCCGACGTCGAGAAGCTGCTGGTCGTGCTCCACCGCCTCGTCGACGCGGGCAACACCGTGATCGTCATCGAGCACAACCTCGACGTCATCAAGACAGCCGATCACGTCATCGACCTCGGCCCCGACGGCGGCGACGGCGGTGGCGAGGTGCTCGCCGTGGGCACTCCCGAGGAGATCGTCGCCGAACCACGCAGCGCCACTGGCGAGTACCTGCGCCCGCTGCTCCGCCGCCGTGACCCGATTCCGTCGGCTGCCGCGCTGAGCCCGCGCGCGCGGCCGTCACCCAACGGGCGGCGCAAGAAGGCTGCCGCCGCGGTGTGATACCGACTACCCCTATCGGACCGCCATGAAGTACCGTGCGTTAGATGGTCCAGCTGGACACCGGGGGTGAGGAGCGGCGCGTGCGGCTGCGCCGCCTCGACGACTGCCTCAACATTCTCGAAAAGGCACACGAGCTGGACATGACCCTGGTCACGGCGGGCATGGCCGACGCCCTCAGCGAACGCGTGCCCACCATCCGCGAGGGGATGGTCATCGCCGACGCCATCGAGGAGGTGCTCCGTCAGCAGGAGCCCTACATGATCCAGGTCCGCCCGGAGGTCACCCGCCGGGTGCGCCGCCGCCGCGACCCGTTTGACGTGCGGCTGCTGTTGAATCGCCGGTGAGCGCATTCGGCTTCGACCCGGAGGAGATCCTCCGGCGCCGACGTGGTCCCCGCGTGGTCCGGACGGGAGGTGGCCCCCCCGACCGTCACCGCGGCCGCCGGATCGGCGGCATCGTCATCGTCGCGATCATCGCTGTGGTCGTCATCGGCCGCTGGTTGCTGGGCCTCCGAGCCAGCTACCTCTACTACGCGAGCCTCAACCACACCAACGTGTTCTGGACGCCGTTCATCTCCCAGGTGATCCTGTTCCTGATCGGTGCGCTGATCACCGGCGGCGGCGTCGCCGTGAGCATCATCGGGTGGACGCGCGCGGCGCGCAACCTCGACAAGTACGGCGGTCGGATCGCGTTGTGGGTGGGTGTCGCCGTCGCCGTGATCGCCGGGATCGCCGGAGGCGCGTTCCTCGCCGGGCAATGGCAGGACGTGCTGCTGTGGCTGCACGGGCAATCGTTCGGAGCCACCGACCCTGTCTTCCACCAGGACTACTCCTTCTTCATCTTCACCCTTCCCGTGCTCGACGCCATCCAGGGACTCCTCTGGGCGGTGGCGATCGTGAGCTTGCTCGGCGCCATCGGTCTTGCGGCCGCATCGTTCTCGCTGGCGAACACGCCCACCGAGGTCACCCTCCCGGTCAAGCCGCCCGAGGGGCGCAGCTTCGAGGCGGGATTCAGCTCAGCGGTCACCCACGCGGGTTTCTGCCTTGCCGGGATCTTCGTGCTCGCCGCCCTCGGCGCGCACTTCGGCGTGTACCACCTGGCCACGTCGCAACACGACAACTTCGTCGGCCTCGACGCCACCCAGCGCAACGTCACGCGCCCGGTTCTCGGGGTCCTGCAGTGGGTGGCGCTGGTGCTCGCCGGCGTCACGCTCGCGCTCGTCTTGGTGAGGCGCTCCCGCAGAACCACGTCGAGCGCCGCCATCTTCGCCGGCACTCTGGTGGGGTGGCTCATCCTCGCCGGCGTCGTGCAGGGAGTGCCGGCGCTCATCTACCAGGGCGCTTCGGTCAACCCCAACGCGCAGGTGGCCCAGACGCCGTCGATCAATGACTACCTGGCCACCAGTCGCTACGCGTGGGCGCTGATGCCATCCGACGTCCAGGTCCGCACCTTCGGGACGGTTGG
>CATPCA010000339.1 GCA_955652545.1 Candidatus Dormiibacterota bacterium | reverse complement strand
AGCCGGGGCAGCCCCCGCGGGCGATAATCCTCGCCATGCCCAGCCGCAGGAGTGCGACGACCATTCGGCCCGTCGCCCCTGATCCGACGGGCGGCAAACGGGCGCTGGTGCTCTGTGGCGGGGGCATCACCGGGCTGACCTACGAGATCGGCGCGCTGCGAGCGCTCGACGACCTGCTCGTGGGCAGCAGCGTCAATGATTTCGACATCTACGTCGGCACCAGTGCCGGCTCGATGATCGGCGCCCTCCTCGCCAACGGCATCACGCCGACGGACATGGCGCTGGGGCTCGAGGGGGGCAACGAGATGCTGCGGCCGCCCACGCCGTGGGGCCTCTACCGCCCCAACCTCGCCGAGGCGGCGGCGCGCCTGCTCAAGCTGCCGCGGCTCACCCAGGAGATCGCCTGGGAGCTGGCCCGGCATCCCGGCAAGCTCAACCCCGTCGACATCGTCGGGATGCTCGCTCCGCTGCTGCCGTCCGGCTTCTTCAGCAACACGGAGCTGGTGCGCTTCCTCGAGAGGCTGCTCACGCGCGACGAGTTCACCAACGACTTCCGCCGCCTCGATCCCGAGCTGCACATCGTGGCCTGCGCGCTCGATTCGGGCCAGCGCGTTGTCTTCTCGCGGTTCAACAAGCGCGCCCACGTGCCCATCTCGATGGCGGCCGCGGCCAGCAGCGCGATCCCGATCCTCTTCCGGCCGGTGCGGATCGACGACGTGGATTACGTCGACGGCGGCATCAAGGGGATCTCGGCAATCGACGTGGCGGTCGACCGCGGCGCCACTCTCATCGTCGCCATCAATCCCATCGTCCCCGTTGACATGCGCAACCTCCACACGCCGGCGGGGGTGCGGGAGCTGCTCGGCGACCACCTCGCCGACCTGGGCATGCGCGGGGTCTACAACCAGGTCTTCCGCGGCATGCTCCATGACGGGTTGCTCGACCACATCAAGCTGGTGCGCAACCACCATCCCGACGTCGACATCCTCCTCATCGAGCCGCGTCCCGATGACGAGAAGATGTTCTTCCACGAGCTGATGTCGTACAGCGCACGCCTGATGGTGCTGCAGCACGGGTATGAATCGGTCAGCAACGGGCTCTACGACACCTGGGGCTATCTCCGCCGCATCCTGCCCAAGCACGGCATCCACATCTCGCGACGCAACATCGAGCGCAAGCCGGTGCAGGTGCCGCTGGAGAGCTACCGGATGCCCAACCTGCTCGGCCGGCTGATGCGCCAGACGGTGTTCGCGCGCCGGCCGTCGCTCTCGATCGTCGACGACGAGGACGAGGCGGTCTGAACAGACCGCCGGCCGGAGAGTGCGTCAGCTCTCGTTGCGATTGACGGCGCGCTGCATCAGCTCGCCGAGGTCGAGGTTGCGCTTGGTGCCGGCCACCGCGGGCTTGACACGATGGGCCAGCACCGCCGGTGCGACTCTTTCGACGTCCTCGAAGCGGACGCGGTCGCGGTTCTCATAGGCGGCGAGCGCCTGCGCGCTCTTGCGGGTGACGATATCGGCGCGGTGGCCGTCCACCTCGAGCTCGATGCCGACCGCGGCGATGCCGATGAGGATCTCGCGGTCAACCTCGACGTCGGGGAGGCTGCGGATGGCCCGGGCGATCCGCTCCGCCTCGGAGGTCTCGCGCGCCTCGTAGCGGAGAGCGAACGCCTCGGGGTCCTCCTCGAACTCCTCGCGACGCTCGACGATCTGGACACGCTGCATCACGTCGCGGATGCCGGCGACGTCGACGCAGAGTCCGAAGCGGTCCAGCAGTTGGGGGCGGAGGTCGCCCTCCTCCGGGTTCATGGTGCCGACCAGGATGAAGCGCGACGGGTGTGACACCGACACCCCCTCGCGCTCGACGGTGTTGAGGCCCATCGCGGCAGCGTCGAGGAGAACGTCGACGATGTGGTCGTCCAAGAGGTTGACCTCGTCGACGTAGAGGATGTTGCGGTTGGCCTCGGCGAGAACGCCCGGCTCGAACCGCTTCTCGCCCGTCTTGATCGCCGCCTCGATGTCGATGCTGCCCACCACGCGGTCCTCGCTGGCATTGATGGGAAGCTCGACGACGCGCATCTGGCGCACCTCACGCGGAAGTTTCTCGCCGGCGGCGACGCGGGTGCTGCAGTCGACGCACTGCTGCTCACCGGCGTCGGGTGGGCAGCCGAACTGGCAGCCGACGACCACGAACTGCTCGGGGAGGAGCCGCGCGAGCGCGCGCACGGCGGTGGACTTGGCCGTTCCCTTCTCGCCCCGGATCAGCACACCGCCGATGGCGGGGTTGATGGCGTTGAGCACCAGCGCCTGGCGCATCGGCTCCTGGCCGACGATGGCGGTGAAGGGGAAGACGGCGCGACCTGCCTGCATTCGGGCATTGTCGCCGCTGGAGCGGCGGCACGGCCCCGTGCCTCGATCAGCGTCCCCGCAGGCTGCGCTCGACGCCGGCCAGGATCGCTCCCTGGCTGAGGTCGTACAGCCCGAGGTACTCGCCGCCGGAACGCTCGGCGAGGTCGAGACAGGCGTTGAAACCGTAGCCCCCACTGAACAGGGGCGACCGCGATGACGAATTGCTGGGGGCAGCGACGCCGACACGCGGCAGTGGGGTGGCGGCGATGTGGTCGCGGGCTGAGTCGATGACGAGCATTCGCACGTGCTCGTTGCCGATCTGCGCCGCCAGCCGTTGCGCTTCGAGCAGTGGTT
>CATPCA010000338.1 GCA_955652545.1 Candidatus Dormiibacterota bacterium | reverse complement strand
GCACCGCGGCGTTCCGTTCTACACGGTCGGTCAGAGGTCCGGCATCGATGTCGCGCCGACGCGTCCCCACACCGCGCCGCTCTACGTTGTTGCTGTCGATGCTGGCAGCAACACCATCACCGTCGGGCCGCGCTCGGCCCTGGAGCGGACCGTTGTCACGCTGGACGACATGCACTGGATCGACGTCGCGGCACCGCTCGGCGCGGTGCTGACACTGCAGTTGCGTTCCCACGCCGCGCCGGCGCCGGTCACCGTCGCGGCGGCCGAGTTCGGTTCCGTGCTGCTCGCCTGCGACCCACCGGTCACCCAGGTGGCGCCGGGCCAGGCGGGTGTCCTGTACGACGGCGACGAGGTCGTCGGCGGCGGGCTGGTGGCCTCGTGATCCTGGTGATCCCGTCAGCCCCGACTCCCGGCCAGGTGTTCATCGGAGTCGGCGCCGTGCTGGCCGGTGCGTTGATCGCCACGACATCCGCCTTCGTCGCCAGGCGGAGCGGCAACTGGCTCCACCACCTCGGCACCGCCGCTGGCCTCCTCATCGTCGCCGGTGTCGTCGGTCAGCGCAGCGCCGCCGGTGGAGCGACGGGGCTGTGGGCTGCGGGCATCACCGTCCCGCTCCTTGGGGTGCAGCTCGACCCGGTGGCGGCGGCCGGCATCATCCTGGCGCTGCTCGGTCTCGTCCTCACGCTCCTGTTCGAGCGTGTCCCGGAAGCGGACGATCAACCCCGCCCACTCGTCCACCGCCACCTCGAGGACGACGACGCGGTGTGACGACGGGCCCGCCGTCCTCGCCGCAGAAGCGAAGGGGCCGCTCTCTGCCTCGACGTCTACAATGCCGCCGATGTTCGGCGCCGGAAGCCGCCTCCCCAGCGAGGCGCCGTCCCCGCAAGCGATTCTCCGCGCCGCCGCAGCCCCGCAACTGACGGGGGAGTGAGCGCCGCGGTGTTCTACGTTCTTGCTGTTCTCATCGTGCTCGCCGCGCTGGCCAGCGTCGTCGGTCCATCGACGCGGCTGGTCCTGCTGGCGGTGATGGTTGGCGACCTCCTTGTCGGCATCCTGCTCATCGCCGCCGGCGCCTACCTGCTCGGGACCATCGCCCTGGTGGTGCCGGCGCTGTGCCTCCTTGCCGTCGCCGCCCTGCTCCGCCGCGGCGGCTACACGGCGCTCCTCGCCGACATCCCCGGGCCCGCCGCCGGCTGGCAGCTGGCCACCGCGGTCTGCGCCGGTATCGGCGTCCTGCTGATCTGGACCACTGCGACCAGGGTCGACGACGTCGCCAACTCCGCGGCGGGGCCCTCTCTGCTCACCCTGCTCCACTACCGCACCCCGGTGAGCCTCGGGGTCGCAGTTGCGCTTGCCGTCGTCGCGCTTGGTGGCGGGCTCATGATCGCCCGCACCGGCGATGACGAGCGGGTGCTCGATCGCGCCGCCGAGCAGCGGCGGCTTCGTGAGCAGCGCAGCCGGCTGCGTCGCGAACATCGGGCAGCGTCGCGAGCGCAGCGCGGCGGTCGCGGCGGTGCCTCGCAGTGAACGTCGGCCCAGCCCACTACGCCGTCCTCAGCGCGGTCCTGTTCGCCATCGGCCTGCTCGGCGTCACCATCCACCGCAACGCGGTCGCTGCATTGGCGTCGCTGAGCGTGCTCTTCAGCGCCCCGGTGGTGGCCGCGGTCGGCTTCGCGGAGAGCGGCGACGGTTCCACCCCGCGTCTCGGCGATGCTCTCGCGCTGTTCACGCTGGCGGCGCTGTGCGCCGAGCTGATCGTGGGAGGCGCGGTGGCCGCGTTGCTCTGGCGCCGAGCCGAGACCGCGGACCTCGACGAGCTCGACGAATTGGACGCATGACGTGACCGTCATCCTCAACCTGACGTGGGCGATCGTCCTGCTCCCCCTGGTGGGCGTTGGGGTGGCCTTCCTCGCCGAGAGCCCGCGCCGTGCCGCGCAAGTTGGGATCGCGTTCACCGGGATCGCCTTCGCCGCGGCCGTCGTCGTGCTCTTCTACCGGCTCACCCACGTTGTCCCGGCGTACGAGAACACGGAGACGTTCTGGGACCTGCAGTCCACATCCGCGTCCGCGGCCGACAGCCGGCTGTTCCCCACCGACTTCCTGGTGCTCTGGGGAATCCGCGTCGACCCACTCAGCGTCTCGTTCATGGCCTCCACGCTGCTCCTCTCCCTCGCCGCACAGGTGCATGCGCTGGCATCGCTGCGTGGTGACGCCGGGTTCCGGCGTTTCTTCTGGCTGGCCGGTTTGCTCACGTTCGGGCTGCTGGCGACGATCGCCAGCCCCAACCTCTTCCAGTTCTGGCTCGGCTGGGAGGTGACCGCCATCGCTGCCTGGGTGCTTGCCGCCCACCACTGGCAGCGTCCGGGTATCGGCTTGCTGTCGACACGGACGTTCGTGGTCCTCAGGATCGCGGACCTCGCCCTGCTCCTCGGGCTGGTGATGACATTCACCAAGTTCGGCAGGTCGGTCGGTTCGCTGCCGCCGCCGTCGGGGGCACTCACCAGCGACCCCTTCTCCTTCTCTGTCCTGGCCACCCAGTGGCACCTCGGCCACATCGGGATGGTGGCGGGCGTGGACGCCAGGACCCTGGTGGTGCTGGCGGTGCTCTTCGTGCTGGCCGCCGCAATTCGCTCAGCGGTCGGGCCCTTCCATGTCTGGATGGGCGGAGCCCTGGAAGCTCCCGTCGCCGGGCTGGCGCTGGTTGGCCTGACGGCGCTGGTCCCCGCCGGCCTGCTCATCGCCCGGCTGTACCCGCTGCTGCTGGAGGCTCCTCAGCTGCTCACCGCCGTTGCCCTGGTCGGCACCGTCGGGGCTGCCGGCGCGGCCGCGCTCGCGCTCGCCCAGCGCGACCTGTTCCGGCTCGGGATGTTCGCCACGGCCAGCCAGGGCGGGTTGGTTCTTGCCGCGTTCGGGATGGGTGGATTCAGCCCGGCGCTCTTTGCCCTGTTCACCGCGTCGTGCCTGGTGGTCGTGTACTTCCTCGCCGCCGGCAACCTGACTCGTGCCTATCGCACCCGCGACGTCGCTGAATGCGGAGGCGCCCGGCGGCGCCTGCCTCGCACCACTTTCGCGTTGGGGGCGTGGGCGGCAGGCATCAGTGGGCTCAGCCTGAACACCTACAGCGTGCTGTCGGCGACGTTCCGCAACACCCGGCCGGTGAGCAGCGGGGCCACCGGCACGGTCACTCAGGTCATCGTCGCGGCGGGTGTGCTTGTCGCGGTGGCCCTCACCTCCCTGTATGCCTTCCGGGTGTTCTTCCTCGTCGCCGGCGGCGACCCGGTTCGGCGCCGTGGCTTCGACGTCACGCGGCTGCGCGAAGCCGAGCTGCCGGCCCGCCGAGCGGTGCAGATCGTCCTCGCCGCAGCCATCGTGGCCACGCTCGCCGGCATTCCCGGTGTCAGCTCGTTCAACCTCGGCTCGCGCCGGGTGCCCGGTCTCACGTTCAGCCACTTCATCTTCTACGGCGCCTCCCGCCAGCGGCTGGCAGTCGACTTCGTGGCGCTGGCGCTGGCGGCGATCCTCGCTACCGGCGGCGCGCTGGCCGCCCGATGGATGTTCTCGCCGGCAGCGGGCCGAGCCGCCAACCCCGTGCGCGCTCGCCTGTCCCGCCTCAGCGCGCTCCTGGCCGGGCCGACGCCCGGTGAACGTGCCGCGACGATCGTCCCGACCGGGTTCGTCCGCGCCGGTGAGGTGCTCGAGGAAGTCGACCACCAGCTCCTCGAGCCGATTCCCGACGCGATGGGGGAGAGCGTCGCGCTCCTCAGCGGCTGGCTGGCTCGCCTGCGTACTGTGCGGATCGCCGTCTCCACAGCGGCGGCGTTCGCCGTCATCGCCATCGTCCTTGCCGCATCCGTCCTGGCGGTCACCGGCCACTTCCCGGTGCGAATCCAGTGAGCGCCACCCTCCAGGTGATCTGGTCGGCAGCGTCGGCCGCCCAGCAGGCGCCGCGACTGGCCGCTGCGTTCCAGCCGGTCCGCGCTGCCCTGGTCCCAGTTGCCGCCACTGTTCCCGCGGCGACGGCGCCGCCCGCGACGGTGGCACCGGTGCCCGCCACCGTACCGCCGCCCGCTGCCACACCGG
>CATPCA010000337.1 GCA_955652545.1 Candidatus Dormiibacterota bacterium | reverse complement strand
GCTTGCCGGTGCCGCCGGCGCGCCCGGCGGGTCTTCCCCGCCCCGATGCCACCCCGGCGCTGACCACCCCCACCACTGGGCTGGCCGTTCACACGGGAGGGGCGGTGCCACCGGCATCCGAGGCGGCAGCGGCTGCAGCGCTGAGCGCGCTGGTGGAAGCGGCCGAGCGCGCCGGCGCCGATCTCATCCTGGCCGACATCGACTGCGATCTGACCCCGCTGTGCGCGGCCCTGCTGCGCCGGTGCGACCGCGTCCACGTCACCCTGACGGCGTCGGCCACGGGTGTGCTCGACGCCTACCGCAGCACCGCGGCGCTGCGCAAGCTCGGCCTCCGCGACCGCATCGACTACGTGGTCAACCGGTGTGACGGGCCGATCCAGCTGGGCGAGGTGATGAGCGACCTCGACGGCGCCGTGGTCGCCGAAGTGCCCCAGAGCGCCGCCTTCGTGACCGCGGAGAATCACCACCGTCTTGCCGCGCTCGACGACCGCGGACCTGCCGCCGCGGCGATCGCCCGCCTGGCTGAGCACGTGCAGCGGGGCCTCGACGCCGGCGCGACCGCGGTGCCGCGATGGGGTGCGCATGCCGGCTGAGCGGCGCCGACCTCCGTCCGCGCCGCGGGCCTGAGCGCCGCCGATGGCCGCCGTCGCGGCGATCGCGCTGGAGCCTCTCGACCTAACAGCGCTCGAGCCGGCGGCGCAGGTCGCGTGTGCCGACAGCATGTCGCGGCTGCTCTGCGCGCTCGAGTCTCCCCTGCAGTTCGTGGTGCGGAGGCGACGCGCCTGGCCAGCCGCTCACGCCGTGGCGCACCCCCGTGATCGCGTTGCCGCCGGCCTCGACGCCGCGATGAGCAGTCACCAGGCCGAGCTGCTCACCACCGTGCCGGCATTTCGCAGCGACGTGCTCGCGGTGGTTCGCCACACCGACGGTGATGCTGCCGCGCTCTCGCGCCACGTGGAGATGGTCACGGACATGCTCCGCGGCGCCGGCGTGCGCAGCCACGCCCTGCCCGACAGCGAGACGCGCCCGGAGGCCTGGTTGGAGCGGGCCCGTGCAGTGGTCGGCTGGGGCGGCGCCCGGTGCTGCCTCGAGCTCGAGCGGCTGCCGGGACGGCCTGTGACCCTCGGCTGGCTGCACACCCTGCTCGCCGCCCCGGCCGAGTTCGACGCCGCCATCCACCTCACCCCGGTCGACGCCGCGGCCGCGCACCGCGCCGTCGAACGGCGCCTGCGCAGCCTGACCGCCGATCGGTTGCTCGAGATCGACCGCGGACGCATCGGCGACGCCAGCGTCGACGTCGGACTCGAGGCTGCGGGCCTGCTCCGCGACCGCCTGGCGCGCAACGAGGTCCGCCCGCTGCGGCTCTCGATCGCCGTCGCCGCCCACGGCCGCGACGAGACCAGCGCGCACCATGCCGCCGAGGTGGTCCGCGCCGCCGCCGCCGCGGGCGGCCTGCGCCTGCGCCACGCCCACCTCCGCCATGCCGCCACGGTCCGCGGCACCCGTCCCCGCGCCGAGCCGTCCGACGGCGGCAAGCTCATCGACTCGGCGGCGGCGGCCACCTGCCTGCCCCTGACGGAGACGTCGTGCGATGACCGCGGCGGCTATCGGCTCGGCGTCAGCCGTCGCTCCGGGGTGCCGGTCGTCGTCGACGTCTTCGACACCGCCCAGCACAGCAATGCCAACGCCGCTGTGTTCGCCACCAGCGGGCATGGCAAGAGCTTCACGCTGGGCGCGCTGGTGCTCGAGGCGGCGGCGCATGGGGTGGGCTCGCTGATCGTCGACCCCGAGGGTGAGTACCGGCGCCTCATGCACGCGGCCGGCGGCCAGTACCTGAGCCTCGGGGTCAGGGGAGCTGGAGCGCTCAACGTGTTCGACGCCGCGCCAAGCCCGGACGAGGCAATCCACGTCGCCGTCGACCTGGTCAACGTCCTCTGCGGCAGCGTCCTCGGTGAGGTGGAGCGGGCGCGCGTCGACGCCGCCATGCACGACGCGGTCGGCAACGCCCTGGCGCAGCAGCGCACCGTGCTGCTCGGGGACTGCGTCAGCGCGCTGGAGCGCACCGCACCCCGTGCCGCGACGGTGCTGCGCCGGGTATGCAATGGGCCCCTGGCCGCGATCTTCAACGCGCCCAGCGACATCGACCTCGATGGCGACCTCTGCGCCATCTCGCTGCGCGACCTGCCGCACGAGTTCGTCCCCGCGGCGACGCTGCTGATCGCCCAGTGGCTGTGGACGCGCGTGAGGCGCGAGCGCCGCCGGCGTCACATCGTGCTCGACGAGGTCGGCGCGCTCTGCATCCATCCGCCGCTGCGCGAGCTGCTCGTCCAGCTCGCCCGGCGGTGCCGCAAGTACGGAGCCTCGCTGGTGGTGGCCACCCAGAACGTCGAAGACCTGCTGCGCAGCGAGGAGGGATGCGTGGTGGCCACCAACTGCGCCACCGTCTTCCTAGGCGGCCACCGCGCCGCTGAGGCCGCCCAGATGGAGCGGGCATTCGGGCTCACCGAGGGGCAACGGCGGTTCGTCGAGCACGCTCCCCGCGGGGAGTTTCTCCTCATCGCCGGCCGGCGACGCTGCGAGATCCGCGTCGACGTGCCCGAGCTGCACCGCGCCATCCTGGCGCCGAACTGACCCGGCTCGGGCCCACGAGCCAGCGCGCCAACCCTC
>CATPCA010000336.1 GCA_955652545.1 Candidatus Dormiibacterota bacterium | reverse complement strand
CCTCGGCCAGCGCGAGCGTGCGCAGGTCGTCGACGAGCACCTCGAGCGAGCGCGTGGCCGCGAGCACCGGGCGCAGCTGTTCGGCGTCCGCCGCGTAGACGCCGTCGATGATTCCCTCGGCCTGTCCGCGGATGACGGTGATCGGGGTGCGAAGTTCGTGGGCGACGTCAGCGAGGACAGAACGGCGGCGCGCCTCGTCGGCTTCGAGCCGGCCGCTCATCGCGTTGAACGCCCGCGCGACCATTCGCAGCTCATTGGGCCCGCGCACCGGCACCCGCGCGGAGTAGTCGCCGGCCTCGATGCGCTGCGCAGCCTGGACGATGCGCGCTGCCGGCGCGGTCAATCGGCGCAACGCGACCGCCGCAAGCAGCACCGCGCCGATGCCGAGCAGCAGAACCACGCCGGAGATGACGCGCGCGAACGGTGGAGAACCCACCGCGCCGGTGACGCTCAGCAGCAACCAGGCCAGGGCGGTTCCGGTGCCCGCCAGGACGACGATCAACAGGAGCACGGCGCAGCCGACGCGCCGTGCCATGTGCCTGCCCTGCCGCCGCCAGTCCTCACCCTGCCGGGGTGGCCAGGGGCGCTCCTCCGGCCACCACGGGGGCCGCCCGCGGCCGCCGTCGCCCCAGCGAGAGCGGCCCCGATGACGCGGGTTCACCCCGGCCCGTCCGCAAGCCGGTAGCCCACCCCGAAGACCGTCTGGAGATGCCGCGGTGCGTGCGGGTCGGGTTCGATCTTGCGGCGGATGTTCTTCACGTGTGCGTCGATGGCGCGCTCGTAGGACTCCACCGCCACGCCGTGGACGGCGTCGAGCAATTGCGCCCGGGTGAAGACGCGACCGGGCTGGCGCGCCATGCAGAGCAGAAGCTGGAACTCCGTGGCGGTCAGCTCGACGCGCCGGCCGTCAACCATTGCCACCATGCGAGGGACGTCGAGCTCGATGCTCTCGCCCACCTTGACCACGTCACCCTGCAGCCGGCGCGCCTCGGTACGTCGCAGCACCGCGCGCACCCGCGCCACCAACTCGCGTGGGCTGAAGGGCTTGGTGACGTAGTCGTCTGCCCCGAGCTCCAACCCGGAGACCCGGTCCGCCTCCTCGGTGCGTGCGGTCAGCATGATGATCGGCACCTCCCCCTCACGCCGCAAAGCGCGAGCGACGTCGAGTCCGTCCATCGTGGGCAGCGTGAGGTCAAGAACGATCAGGTCGGGCTTGTCGCGGCGCGCAACGACCACGGCCGCCGGACCGTCGGCCGCGGTGAGCACGCTGAAACCGGCACGCTCCAGGTAGTCACGCACGATCCGCACGATCTCCGGTTGGTCGTCGACGACGAGCACGCTCCTCACGGGAGAGCCATCCTAGACCTGCGCTCGCGACCGAGCCGGGACCGTCAAGCTGGTCCCGGCTCGCAGCGCGGTCAGGCGCCGGCGGGCGTGCTGGACGCGGCCGGGTCGGACCCCGACCCGCCATGGGCCTGGCTGTGCCAGGACTCGAGCCGCTGCTCGAAGCGATCCCGCATGTGGTTGCGGCCGCCGGGTCCGCCATCGCCCCGAGCGCCGCAGCCGAAACCGTGGCGGTGACGGCCACCGATGCCGAGGATGCGCGGCACCACCAGCGCCCCGATGAAGGTGAGTGCGGTGAACCCGGCGTCGTGGGTGGTGATCCCGACAGCGGTTGCCGCGCCGATGGCGACGAGCCCGAAGAGGCCGCGGAGTTGACGGTTCTGCATGACGTTTCTCCCTTGAGGGTGAAGGTTGATCTGTCAAGCAGGATGGACGCCGGATGTGCAGACGGTGTGAACGCCAGACGGAGGTGTGTCGACCAGCGCGCCCGCGCTACTGCTGCTGTTGCTGCTGTTGCCAGTGGACGGCCGCGCCGCGCTGCACGGTCTCGACCTGCTGATGCGAGAGCAGGGTGACCCGAACCGTGACCTCGGGCGCTGCCCCCGCCGATGTCCCGTAGAAGAGCCCACGGTGCGGGGCGACATCACCGTAGTCACGGCCCACGGCCAGGCGGAGGTGGTGCGGGCCGGTGTGATTGCCGTGGGTTGGATCGAGGCCGACCCAGCGTCCCTCGGCCCCGCACACCTCCACCCAGGCGTGTGATTGGCCTTCGAAAACCGTCGCCTCGCCGGAAGGGCCCCGGTAGCCGCTGACATAACGGGCCGGCCATCCCGCCCCGCGGACCATCGCGAGGAAGAGATGGGTGAAGTCCTGGCACACGCCGGCTCCGCCCTCGAGCAGGTCCTCGATGCTCGATTCCACCGTGGTGGCACCGGCGAGGTAGCGCAGCTCTTGCGGGATGCGCCGCGCCGTGGCCAGCACCGCATCGAATCCCCGGTCCTCGCCGTTCCACGCTCGCCACAGGTCCTTCGTGAGCGCGCCGATGGGCACTCGCGGGCTGGGGAGAGCGAACTCCAGCCGCGGGTCCTTGGCCAGCACGTCGGGCATCCACGCGGGCATCCGCCGCCGCCGCGGTTCGCTGTTCTCCACCACTGCCTCCATGTCGAACTCGAGAACGTCGTGCGGGGTGGTGACGTCGACGCGGTGCACATAGTTGCCGAAGTAGTCCACGCGACTGCGCGGCACGGCCGCGGGGTTGCTGAGCAGCGAGAACGTCAGAGTCCGCTGCGAGCCGCGATCGCGTGGCCGCATCCGGACCTCGTTGAACGAGATCGCCACCGATTCGGTGTAACGGAGCGTGGTGCGGTGCGAGACCGCGTAGGTCAGCGACTCAGAACCCATGTGTCCTTGCTGCCTCCACCCTGCGACGAGTTGACGACCAGTCTCTGCGAATCGGCGGCGACCCGGGTCAGCCCACCGGGTGATATCCACGGGCGTTCATCGAGCAGCACGAACGGACGCAGGTCGACCGCCCGCGGTTCGAGCTCGCCGTCCGCGCGCAGGCAGAGCGCCTTGCTCAGCGGAACCTCCTCCTGAGCCAACCAGTGCCGGGGCATGGCCTCGATCCGGCGCACGATCTCCGACCGATCGTGGGCGCTGGCCAGCCTGCCGAAGTGAATGTCGTAGCCGCCGCTGGTGTCCACCGGCTTGAGCACCATCCGATCGAGGTTGGCGATGACATGGTCGCGCTGGACCCGATCGCTGAGGTCGAAGGTGGGCACGTTGTCCATGAGCGGTTCCTCGCCGAGGTAGTAGCGGATCATCGCCGGCACATATGGATAGATCGCCTTGTCGTCGGCGACGCCGGTGCCGGGTGCGTTGGCGATGGCGACGTTGCCCCGGCGCCACGCCTCGATGATGCCCGGCGCGCCCAACATCGACTCGCTGCGGAACACCAGCGGGTCGATCCACTCGCTGTTGACCCGCGAATAGATCACGTCGACGCGGTGGATGCCGCCGTCGGGAGCCCGGCGGTAGACCTCATCCTCCGAGACGATCAGCTGGTGTCCCTCGACCAGCGTCGCGCCCATCTCGTCGGCGAGCAGCCTATGCTCGTAGTACGCCGCGTTGTACGGGCCCGGGGTCAACACCACGATGGCCGCCTCCCAGGGACGCGGAGCGATGCGCTGGAGGATGCGCCGCAGACGTGTCGTGTACTCGTCCACGCGCCGCACCGCATTGATGGCGAACCAGCCGGGCGCCAGCTCCTCCATGGCGCGACGAGCCTCGAGCGCGTAGGCAACCCCGCTGGGAACGCGAACGTTGTCCTCGAGAACGCAGAACTCGCCCTTGACACGCACAACGT
>CATPCA010000335.1 GCA_955652545.1 Candidatus Dormiibacterota bacterium | reverse complement strand
GCTGACCACCGAGGAGAGCGAGGCGCTGGATGCATATCTCGGCGAGCGCCGCCAAGGTGGGGGCACGCTCGACAACTTCTGGCGCGAGCGCGTCGACGACCTGAGCCGAATCCGCAGCGAGCTTGGCCTGCGGCCAGGACGTCCGCTGGTGGTGATGTTCTGCAACATCCTCTGGGACAGCGCGGTGCTCGAGAAGGACATCGGGTTTGCGTCGATGGGCGAGTGGGTGCTCGAAGGCATCCAGTGGGCACGTACCCATCCGGAGGTGGACCTCGTGGTGCGCATCCATCCTGCCGAGGTGCACCTCGTCAACCACCCGACGCGCGAACGCACCGCCGATCACATCGCTGCCAACGTCGCGTCGCTGCCGGCCAATGTCAGGGTGATCCCGGCTGACGATCCGACCAGCTCGTACACGTTCATGGACGAGGCCACACTCGGCCTGGTCTACACGTCGACGGTCGGTCTGGAGATGGCCACCCGCGGCGTGCCGGTGCTGGTTGCGGCGGACACCCACTATCGCGGACGCGGCTTCACCGTCGACCCGAACACGCCGGCCGAGTACTGGTCGGAGGCCGACCGCCTGGTGCAGGACAAGGGGATCGGCGAGGAGCGGCTGCGGGTCCGCGAGCTGGCCTGCAGGTATGCGGCGCTCTTCTTCTTCCGCTTCCACCAGGTGCTGGACGCCGTTCATGAAGCGGGCCGAAGCAGACCCCAGATTCGTGTGGGCTCAGCGCTCGAGCTCGACCCCGGGCGTGACCCCGTCGTCGACCGCCTGGTCGACGGCATCCTCGAGGGTGTGCCCGTGGTCACGCCGGCTCGAACGACGGTCGAGGTTCCTCCCCCCGCCTGACCGGCCTACGGCAGAGGCGGGAGCTGGGGTGGGGCACCGCCGCCGACCGCCACACGCCGAGCCGCTTCGGCCGCCCCCGCCCAGAAACCGAGCCCCCAGGCGCCGTGCAACACCGGAAACACCGCGGGCACCCTTGACCGCACGGCCAGGGCCTCGCCGCGGCTGCCCCGGACCCCGGCGACGACACAGCCGGCCGCGTAGGCAACGCTGCCCCACAGAGCAATGCGCCGGGCTCGGCCCGCCGTGGCGAGGCCGAACAGGACGGGGATTGAGGCGACCGCGGCCGGGGCGACGAGGTGGTAGGGCCTGATCACGTCCGGGGTCGAGCGGGCCACCCTCACCTTGGCACGCCCGTAGCGGAAGTACTGACGCGCCAGCCCGGCGATGGAGTCGCGGACGTAGTAGCGCGTCGGGATGTCCGGGCTGAAGAGAACCCGGCCCCCACCGGCACGGATGCGGTGATTCAGCTCGTAGTCCTCGTGCGGTGGGTACGCCTCGTCGAACAGGCCCACGCGTTCGAACGCCGACCTGCGAAAGGTGCCGGGGAAAACGGTGGCGACCTCTTCGGCTCGGGTCGAATATCGGAAGCGCGCTCCACCAACGCCGAACGGCGAGCCCATCGCGCAGGCGATCGCGCGACCCGTCGTGCCGCGGCCGACACCGTCGGCCCTTCCACCAACGTTGTCGGCGCCGCTGTCGACGAGCAGCTCCACGGACCGGCTCAGGTGGTGCCTGGTCCATTCCGCATGCCCGTCCTGGCGGGCGATGAACTCGCCGGTGCTGGCGAGGATCGCCCGGTTGAGTCCTGAGGCCTGGGTGCGGCCTGGGTTGTCGACCAGGCGGACGTTGGGGTGCAGGCGTGCGATGGCGTGGACCATCGCTCGCGTCCGATCCGTCGAGCCGCCGTCAGCGACGATCACCTCGTATCGATCCATCGGGAAGTCCTGGTCGAGGACGGAGCGAAGACAGGCCTCGATGTACTGCTCTTCGTTGTAGACGGGAATCACAACGCTGACGAACGGCGCGCGCCCTGCGGTGTTGCCCGGCGATTGAGTCTGCACAAGCACGATGATCGCATCCATCGCTTGAGCGACGCATGTCGATGGCGACCGAATACCATTCCGGAGATGGCCGACCCGGGACATTCTCGACGTCGCTACCTGGTGACCGGCGGCGCGGGCTTCATCGGCAGCTATGTCAGCGAGGCACTGGTCGAGGCAGGTCACGAGGTGGTCGGGCTCGACAACCTCTCGACAGGGAATGCCGCCAACGTCGCCGGCCTTTCCTCGAACGCGGCGTACCGGTTGGTCCTCGGCTCCGTGCTCGACACGCAACTGCTCGACGAGCTGGTCGAGGAGTGCGACGTCGTCATCCACCTGGCCGCGGCTGTCGGCGTCAAGTTGATCGTGGAGCAACCCCTGCGGTCACTGGTGACCAACATCCGCGGCACCGAGAACGTGATTGAGGCAGCGCATCGCTATCGGCGGCGTCTCTTCATCGCCTCGTCGAGCGAGGTCTATGGGAAGAACGGTGACGTGCCGCTTCACGAGCGATCGGACAGCGTGGTGGGTCCGCCCACCCGCAGCCGGTGGGGGTACGCACTCTCCAAGGCGGTCGATGAGTGCCTCGCGCTGGCCTACAGCCGGGAGAAGGGGATGTCGACCGTGATCGGCCGATTCTTCAACACCGTGGGGCCCCGGCAGTCGCCGTCATACGGGATGGTGATTCCTCGCATGATCGAGCAGGCCCTTGCCGGTGACCCGGTGACGATCTACGGCGACGGGACGCAGACGCGCTGCTTCTGCCATGTCAAGGACGTGGTCGGCGCCGTGCTCGGCCTGCTCGACCGGCCGGAGGCGGAGGGCGATGTGTTCAACATCGGCAGCACCGAGGAGGTCAGCATCAACGAGCTCGCGGAGCGTGTCATCGCGGCCACCAGCTCGTCGAGCGACGTGGTCCGGATTCCCTATGAGAAGGTGTACACCTCCGGCTTTGAGGACATGATGCGGCGGGTCCCCGACATCCGCAAGATCAACGCGCTCATCGGCTGGATTCCCAGCCACAACCTCGACGCCATCCTGCGCACGATGGTGGAGCACACGGTCACGGCGCAGTCGCCCGGGATCCCCGCTCCTACCGGAGGTCGATGACGACCAGTCCCGAATCGGCCCCGCCCGGTTCGGGACGGTCGGAGACGGTGATGGCGCGCTGTGGAATCCCGAGGGTGCCCAACACCGCGGCGTAGTCGTGCCGCCAGTCGTACCACGGGACCGTGAGAACGCCGGCAGGACGCGAGGCCCCAAAGGCGTGTGGCTCGACAAGCACGGCACCACGCCCCGCGATCCGGACGATGTCGGCAAGAACTCCGGGCAGGTCGGCCGGGGTCGCGTAGGCCAGCGCGAACGACGAGATCACCACGTCGCTGGAGCCCG
>CATPCA010000334.1 GCA_955652545.1 Candidatus Dormiibacterota bacterium | reverse complement strand
TCCTCCTTGGTGTTCCGCCACGTGAAGTACGTGTACGACTGGGTGAAGCCCACCTTGGCCAGGCGCATCATCACCGCCGGACGGGTGAACGCCTCGGCCAGGAAGATGACGTCGGGATGGCGGCGGTGGACTGTCGCGATCAGCCACTCCCAGAACGCGATCGGCTTGGTGTGGGGGTTGTCGACGCGGAAGACGCGCACGCCGTGGTCCACCCAGAACATCAGGACGTCGCGCACCGCGTCCCACAGCGCGGCGGCGTCGTCGGTGTCGAAGTTGATCGGGTAGATGTCCTGGTACCGCTTGGGGGGATTCTCCGCGGCGCGGATGCTGCCGTCGGGGCGGTGCCTGAACCACTGCGGGTGCTCGGTCACCCAGGGGTGGTCCGGGCTGGTCTGCAGCGCGTAGTCGAGTGCCACCTCGAGGCCGGCGCCGCGCGCGGAGGTGACGAAGGCGTCGAAGTCCTCGAGCGTGCCCAGGTCGGGGTGGACGGTGGTGTGCCCGCCGGTGGCGGCGCCGATCGCCCACGGGCTGCCCGGGTCGTCGGCCCCGGCCTCGAGGCTGTTGTTGCGCCCCTTGCGAAAGCTGGCGCCGATGGGGTGGATGGGGGGCAGGTAGACCACATCGAAGCCCATCTCGGCGATCGCCCCGACGCGCGCCGCGGCGGTGCGGAAGGTGCCATGCCGCCCGCGCTCCCCCTCCGACCGGGGAAAGAGCTCGTACCAGGCGGAGAAGCCGGCGAGCTCGCGGTCGATCCACAGCGGGAAGGGGCCCGCCACCGTCGCTGCGGCCCTGTCCACGGTGCGCCGCATCAGCGCCACCGCGGTGGAGCGCTCCGCCGCGGCGGCCAGCGCTTCGGGCTTGCGCCGGGCGCGGAGGGCTGCGGCGAGAGCCGTCAGCGAGCGGCGATCTGCGTGCCCGACCCCGGCGCGCACCGCGCGGCGATCGGCCATGCGGGCGCCCTCCTCGAACTCGACGCCCAGCTCCTGACCGGCCGCCAACCGCCGCCCCAGGTCGCGTAGCCACGTGCCGTAGTCGTCGGCCACGGCGACGATCTCGAAGCTGTGCGGTCCGACTCGCGGCGGCACCAGACTGGCCCGGTAGCGGTCGTCCGCGGCCAGCACCAGCGGCAGCTCCCGCCATCCCGCGGTCGGCGTGCCGGGAACAGGCCGCGCCGCCGGCCGGCCATGACGCACCCAGGCGAGAAGGAGGTCGGGCCCGTCGGCGATCACCACCGCACTGACCTCGAGCGGCAGCCCGAGGGTGGCCTTGGCGGGCAGGCGTCCGCAGTCGACCGTGGGGCGTACGCCCTCGATCACCACGCGCCGATAGTCACGGGGCATTGCGCCGACCAGCCTAGCGGGCGCGTCCGCCGCGAGGCCACAAAAGGCGCGCCCGGTGCGGATCTGTTCCCAAGCGGGCAGCTCGTTCGTTTGGAAGGCGAATGATCAATGCAATCGTTGTGGCCCGGTCCCGCCAGGAGGCATCGCACGTGACGCCGCTGCCGTTCGACCAGCTCTACAGCAGCCACGTCGCCAGCGTCCATCGCTTCTGCCTCTCCCAGGTCGGCGACGCTTCCGCGGCGGAGGACATCACCCACGACACCTTCATCCGCGCGTACGCGGCCTATCACCGGGTTCATCCGTCGGACGGCGGCGAGCGCACCTGGCTCATCTCGATCGCGCGCAACCTCAGCACCGACCATCACCGCCGCCGCGGTCGCTGGCGCCGTCTCCTCGAGAAGCAGCGGCGCGACGTCGTCGAACAGCGCGACGTCGAGAGCCTCGCCGAGGAGCGATGGCGACTGCGTGAGGTCGCCGCGGCCATGGCCGGGATGCGACGGCGCCACCGCGAGCTGATCGGCCTGCGCGTCGCCGCCGACCTCTCCTACCGCGAGGTGGGCGAGCTGTTGGGGATGTCCGAACCGGCGGCCAAGGTCGCCACCCACCGGGCCCTGGGCCGGCTGCGCGAGCGGCTCGGCCGGGTGCCCATCTCCACCCCAAACATCAAGGAGATCGTGCAATGACCACCGACACCGACACTCTCGAGCAGGAGCTTCGCGCGCTGTACGCGACAGTGGCGCCGCCGGCGCGACAGCCGTCCTTTGCGACGAGCGACTCCTCGTCGCCCGCGGGGCGCGCGGCCTCCCCGCTGTGGTTGCGCAGACGCGTCGTTCGGCGCGTCGGGGCGATGGCGGCGATCGCGGCGGTGGTCGGTGTTGGCGTCGTCGCGGTCCGTCACCAGCCGGACGCGCCGTCCGCACCCCCGCGACTCACCTCGTTGCGCGTGTCGGTTCTGCCCGCGGGTGGCCAGCTCAACTGCACGATCGCGATCTCAGCGCTCAGCGACGTCCACGCCACCGGGTTCATCACCTTCGCGCACGGCCACGCCACGTTCGCACCGGTGACCACCACGGGCAACACCTACGTGCGCGGCCTGCACCGATGGGTGGAGACGACGCCGCAGATGGTCGCGCCCGACGGCAACTCGTACGTCACCGCCGGCGGTGACCAGACCCACAGCACTGTGCAGGTGGTCGACGCCTCCGGCACGCACACCGTCCTGACAGTCAACCGTGGCTTCCTCGGGCCACTCGGCTTCTCGCCTGAGGGCATCGTGCTTCTCGACACCAGCCCCGGGGCGAATGGGCCCAACCTGGCCATGCAGATCTCGCTGCTCGACCCGCGGACCGGTGCGCTGCGGGCCATGCCGCCGCCCGTCTACCCGCAGCTCAGCACTCCGCTTGGGAACGGCAGCGGATCGAGCATCGGGTACCAGGCCGGCACCAGCTCGCTCTGGATGCAGACGTACAACACCGGCACTCGCATCAGCCTGGTCAGCCGCTATGACCTGACCAACGGCAGGACCACGACCTGGTTCG
>CATPCA010000333.1 GCA_955652545.1 Candidatus Dormiibacterota bacterium | reverse complement strand
TTCGGTGTTGATGAAAAGGTGTGATGCCAGCGGGACGACCTGACTGATCCCGTTGCCCGAGTCTGCGGCGACCAGCACCCGGGTCAGCGGCGACGGCGTTTCGTCGTCGACCAGGGGAACCTTCATACGCATCCACACGATTGCTGGCCCGGGGTCGAGGAATCCCCCGGCCGCCACGCGCCATTCGACCGCGGAGAAGTAACTGGGGCCGTGCCAGGGGTCGAAGACGGGCGGCGGCTGCGACTCCGCGGGTCCGGCGAAATCCGGCTGTGTGTTTGGGGTGGCCACGTCGCCGGTGTCACCGCGCCGGATACGCCAGGCATGGGCGATGGCGACCTCGCCGCGGTCGTCGGCCAGCACCGCTCGAACCAACTGCACTCGCCGTCCGCCCCGCGCCAATTCGGCCCGAACTGTCAACGGCCGCAGCGGGATGCTGCGCAACACCTCCATGGTGAAGCGGGTGATGGCGAAGTCCTCGCCCCCGTCGAGTGACTCGATGGCGCGGCCCATCAGAGCCGCCGCAGGCCCGGCGTGCTGGGCATTGGGATCCCATGGCCCTCGTGTGAAGAGCTGGGGGATGCACTGGTCACCGTCGGTCAGGTAGAACGCGTCGCGCACCAGCCGGATTCTGCCGCAGGAACCGCGCCGCCGGGAGCGGCAGGTCAGATCGCAGAGGGTAAACCCTTCTAGGGACAGTTCGGGATGCTCGGGTGCTCGACCATGCCGTCAGCCTTCAGTGACAACCCTGCCCAGACGCCCGAAATCTCTAGTTCAGGTGGGAAGATCTCAGCGTGCGGACCACGCAATTATCCCGGCTGACCGTGCTTCTGCCCGCGGCGGCGATGGTGGCGCTTGGCGTTGGATGCGGGTCGCCAATCCCCCGCCCACCCCCACACCAGCTCCCGGATGGCCAAGGTGCTGTGGTTGGGGGGATTGCTTTCTGTTCTGGCCTAGCCCTTCGGCGATGCCAGCTTCAGACACGTGTCCCCTAACCGTTCCTTCACTGTGTGATCCGAGGGCGGTTGGCAATTAGTGCGTGAGCCAAACGCTGCGATGGACGTTCGATGCAAGCGTAGAGAACCCTCGACATGACGAGGGATGGCACGAGGAGAGTTAGGAAGGCTATTGCGAGCCCAGTTGCCGGACCTGCAACGGTGAAACGCGGAACGAACGCTCCGACCAATGTGTGGCACACGTAGAGCGAGAAGCTCACCAAGCCACACCAGGCAATCGGTCGTAGTGGCCATGCCGGAGACCGCACGGCGGCGAGGATCAACGGAAGAGCCGCCAGCGCCCAGAGCGGTGACGGCGAGGGCCCGGTTGAGGGTGCCACGAGCGACGCCACGAGCCACACAAGGCAGCCAAGAGCCAGGAAGATCCAAGTGGGCTGTGGCAGCCAGCGCATCTCAACAATGAGCGCGACGGCAAGGCCAGCGGCGAAGGCGCCGGCCTGGCCGACGATGGTCGCCACCAGGACACATGTGAGGTTCGTGTCGAACAGCCTGCCGTTGTCGAGTACCAATATCGGAGCACTGACGATCCACATACAGATAAGGCCGATCGCTGCATGACGGGAGCGCAAACGGGTTCCGGCGCAGCGTCGAATGAGCCGGGCGACGAGCGGCAGACTGACGTAGAATTGCGCCTCAATAGCAAGTGTCCACAAGACGAAATAGATGCCAGCTTGTTGGCCGGGGACGAAGCCCTGGAGCAAAAGGGCATGAAGCACAATAGTGCCGAAATTGACATCTCCCGGATGCAGAATCACGATCGCGGCAGCCAGGCTCAGCCAGTACAACGGCAAGATGCGTAGTGCCCTTCTGACTGCGTACGCGCGCCACGACGGAAGCGGCTCCCCTCGCACTAGTGCCCGCAGCCACGGACCGCCGATGAGATAACCACTGATGGCAAAGAAGAGATAGACGCCAGCAGCCGTGTGCAGAACGACCTCCCACGACGCAGTCAACGTCACACTTCGTGCTGAGAGAGAACCAGTCGCATGCCACAGCACGACCCCCAATGCAGAGAACCCACGCAGGATATCCAGGTTGCGGTCACGCGCAGACGTGACATCGGACGCCTCCCGTGGCCGGCGAAACGCCCTTCGTTCTTCTGTGCCGCTTGGGGCCGCTGCCGCTGTGATCGGGCGCGGGCCATCAGGCCACGTCCGGCTGTTCAACGCGGTCGATTCGCGAGGCGATTCCATCACCGGGCGAGTGTATGAACCGCTCGTCCGACCAAACCCACTTCGGGCCAGATCGTAACCGGCTTCTGACAGCGAATGGACATGCCTGAAGAACCCGAGGAGCTTGCGACCAACGACTGGGGCACGATCACTTTATTACCCGGAATGGACGACGCTCCAGCCGACCTGGACCGGCGCCACGGGGTCAATGAGTGATGACAACTTCAAGCCCACGTTGCTGCTCCTCGCCGAGCAGGGCTTGACGTCCGGCTTTCCGAGTACTACTGGAGGGCGTTAGCCACATGCACAACGCTGGAATACAGCCGTTCAGTCCACGTGTTGAGATAGAGACGCTTGACGGGCCTCAGGGACGCTACGTCATTGGCCGACCGTATCGAATCGCCTCGGCTCCTTGCGTGCAGATGCTCGCGTTCATTTGCGGCGGACTTCCCGCGAAGGTTTGTGAGAATGAGAGTTGCGCACGCAAACGTCGTGCGCCACACGGTAGATTGCCTACGGTCAGTTTCGGACCGCCGGCGTGCGCTTCTGCTCAGAGATGTGCGCCCGCTCCCAGACACAGCGCCAATATCGCAATGAGCAAACGAAAGGGTGCCTAAGCCCGCGCGTCGTCATCGTGGCTCCTGGGTGGCCGAGTTCCGCTCACCAATCGTCGCTCCGCTACCGGGCAGCGGCGAGGTCCGCCTTCGGCCCGACTGGCCTGCGATCAAGGCGGAAAACGGCGG
This sequence comes from Candidatus Dormiibacterota bacterium, assembly GCA_955652545.1. The sequence continues at coordinate 6,500 of CATPCA010000333.1, read as the reverse complement.
CCTGACCCTCGAATTGGACCACCTGGCGGTCGTGCTTAGTGCGCGGTGAGATCTGCGCGGAGCTGTAACCCTCTCCGTATATCTGGGAGACGCGTATCGCACCATCAACGGACCCGGAGGGTGCCCATTCAGAACGACCTAGTCGTACGTGACCAAGTCGGACGTGCCGTGGGCATCGTTGGACTGGCAGGGATTGCGCTGATTCACCTGCTGGACGCGGTGCCCAAATACGGAGAAACGCGTTACATCTTCTTTCTGTACATCGTTCTCATGGTCGGCACCCTGACCGCGGCGGCTGTGCTCCTACGCGTCGACTCACGGCTGGCTTGGTCGCTCGCCGTCATGGCAACGGTGGCTACATTGGCCGCCTACGTGTTGAGCCGCACAACCGGCCTGGCCCAAGCATCCCAGGACATTGGCAACTGGTCCGATTCCCTCGGGCTTGCGTCCGTCTTCGTTGAGGGCTGCACCCTGCTGCTCGGCGTCTACAAGCTGGTCACCATCATTCCGGCCCCCATCCGTGCCAAGAGCAAGAGGGTTGACGAGGCACGCGTGGTGCAGCGCCGGGGATAGCGCGAGCATCTGAAGAAGAGTTTCTAAACAGGGTCCTTACGGAGGTAGCCGCCATGACTCGTCGATGGGCACTTGCAACCGCGGCTGCGGCCGTCCTGATTCTGGCCGTCGTGATCGTGTTTGTCACGATCAACATGCATGGCGGAGGAGCCGGCGGTTCGCACAGCGGCGGTTACTGAGCATCCGGCCGCTCCCTAGCGCAGTTCGTCGGCTTGTAGACGACGAGGAGAACCGGTGTGGCGACCCCGTCTTCCTTCCGGACGATGTTGTCGCTTGGCTCAGGAATGTCGGGCCTCGAGAATGGCCTTGAGTCGACGGAGATCCTTGCGGTTGGCCCGGCGCATAGCGGCCGCCATCACGGGGGCTGCGACTCGTGCGAATCCTGCTGGTTCCCCCCGGTTGCGCAGTGTCATTCTCGTCCCTCCGCCAGAGGTGTCGTCCCAGGTGTAGGTCGTCTCCATTGGAAACGGCCCTTCGGCGGTGCTCATCACGAGCCGTTCGGCCGGGACGAGTTGGTTCATTTCGTACGTGTAGCTGAGACGCCGTCCCAGGAACTGAGCGACAAATGCCATCCGCGAGCCAACGGCGACGGGCTTCGGCGATTTCCACTCGACAGCCTTGATGTTCTCGTACCACGCCGTTGCGTTGTCGGGATCCGTGACGTATGCGGCCACTTCGGTGCGGGGACGGTCGATGTTGATTTCTGTGGTGACGTCAACAGCCATTCGGTGTGAGCTCCTCCTAGTGTGGCGACGTCAACCCACCCAATGCCGAGGCCAGGTGCGCCACGATCGACGTCCATCCACCTTCATGAGATTCGGCCGTCTCCGGTGGGAGTCGGTCGTGGGACAGCGCCAGATGGGTGTGCTCTCCTCGCGGCGTGAGCACCACGGTGACGACACTGGACTCATGTCCGGTGTAGGGTGAATGCCAGGTGAATTTCAGGCAGCGGGGGGGCTCGACAACCAGGTACTCGCCGGCGTGATCGATCCGCATTCCGTCGCCGAGCATCACGACACGTAGTGAGCCACCCACTCTCACATCGACTTCGACCTCTGCCCTACCGGTCGGTGAGAACCAGCGGCACATGAACGCTGGATCCGTCCACGCGGCATAGACCTCGTCGATCCGGGCAGGCAGCAGACGGTTGACCCTCACCGACCGTTGGTCAGAGATTCGTGCGAGGTCGCTCACGACTGTGCCTTTCGGCGAAGTTGTGCTTCCAGTGCGTCGATCCGGGATTCCCAGAACGAGCGATAGCTGTCGATCCAGTCGCGCGCCTCGACCAGGGGCTGAGACTCAAGAGCCATCAGGTGATCACGGCCGACCACCGTGCGGCTGACGAGTCCGGCGTTTTCAAGGACCTGGAGGTGCTTGGAGGCTGCTGCGAGCGATATATCGAAGGGCTCGGCGAGGTCCGTGACCCGTGCCTGGCCCGCGCGAAGGAGCGCGAGCAGCTCACGGCGGACGGGGTTGGCGAGAGCCCTGTATGTTCGATCCAGGCCAGGGCGATATTCAACCATATCGTTGAATGATATCCGAGCCGCGCGTCCGTGTTCAAGTCTTCGAAGATGGGGACGGTGGCCCGGTGATCGACCGGGCACCGTCCTGGATACCGCGGGAGCGCGAGATGGCGCCAGGCTGCCCAGCGAGCTCTTTCGACCTCGGTACATCGTCATCATGACCACTTCCAGCCCGCAGGAGTCGGTGTCCGGCGTCACAGGTCGGCGGGGCCGTCCGGGCTGTCAACACCGTTATGCACCGGTTATGCACAGGGTGCTGCCCGCCGTGATGTACCTTCTCGGACAAAGAGACAGTGGGCCTGAGTGATGGCGGCAGTCGCAGGAGCCCGGCCTCCACGGAGCAGCGCCATGATCCTCACAGTCGCGACTTTCGATGAGTCCGGGCCGGAGCTTGAGGAAGGGATCCGCCATGTGCGCGAGGAAGTTGTGCCGGCGTTCGGCGGCGCGGTGGGGCTCGTGTCGGCGTCCTGGGTCGTCGACCGCGATAATGGCCGACGCCTTTCGGTCATGGTCTGGCGAGATGCCGACGCTGTTTCGGCGGCAATGCCCGCGCTGATGGCGCGGATCAAGGAAACACGCGAGGCCGCAGGCCGCGGTCAACAGGCCGGCCCCACAAGCACGGCCAGGTATGAAGTCTTCGCAAGCTTGCCCTGATCGGCGCACCGCGTTGAGCGTCTAGCTGCTCGTCTCAGCGGACCGCGGCGATCGTCTGTGCTCCTCGAACCACCGCACCCCAAAGTCGACGAGAGAACGCTGTCGCATGAGTCGCGCCGTTCCCATTCCGATGAGCGTCTGCAGCTCGCCTCCGGTCTTCGCGAACGCTTCCCCGAGCGCTTCGAAGTCGGAACTGTCACCGTCCAACTCCGCGTACTCGACCCATTGAGGTCGTCCGTCCACCGTCATCGGAGATCCCTGCTTGATCCACTCCTTGCCTGGATAGCTGGCTCGGTATTCGGCCAGGTGCAGGGACGTGTTGTTGGCGTGACCGACGCCCAGCAGGAGCACCCATGCATCCGCGGCATAGAGGCGGCCCAGAGGTGAATGCTCGCCAAAGCCCTGCGTCAGTTCGTGAGCTCCGACGATGCTGTCGGCGCCAGGGCCCACTGCCGCAAAGGAACGGGTGGGGTGGTCGCTGCGACGCACCCCGTCAAGGTGGCGGAAGCATTCAACGATCGCTCCCATGTACAGCGTTGGCGTCAGGGAGCGGTCAAACGCAGGTGTTTGTTGGCGTATCGGCTCCCACCAGTGTTCCGGTACGGGTGGGTTGGACCACTGCGCCGGGTCGCTCAGGTTGCCCGACTGGGTGGGCATGACCAACGTGCCGGACGGACCAACGGCATCCACCAGGGCCACGACAACGGCCTGACTGCCGCCGGCGACCCAGCCCAGGGCAGAGAGGGAGGAGTGCACAAGGACAGTTGCTCCGCGAGGCAGGCCAAGCTGTTCGAGACCACTTGTGATCGCGGCCGCCGTGACCGGGTCCGCCGCGCCGTCTACTGCATCCTTCTCACTCACGTCCAGCAGTGTGACCCCCCGGACCAAAGATCAGGACTTCGTATCCCTTTCCGTCGCGCCCGCGTTGGATGGGTCAGAACGTCGCAATCGCGGCGTCGAGCGGGAGCATTGTCGTGACTGCCAAGCGCCTGACCCTCCTGGTGGCCGCCGGACTTGTCGTCACTGGCTGCGGGGTCACAGCGGGTGTCCTGCGCAGCGGGACACCGACCTCCGCCCCAGCTGGTGGAACGAAAGACGTCCAGGCGCTGGCGAACGCCACGGCAGCGCCTGCGGCCACGCAAGCGCCGGCCGCGCCATCACTGCCCACCGCCACACCGCCCGTGGCGACGACACCGCCGCCGCCGCCATCGGTCATCGCCCTCGCCAACGAGAACGCTCCGAGCGGCCCGCTCGAGGTCGCGCTGGTGACAGGCAACGGCCGCGTCCTCGCCTCGACCCACGTTCCACCGGACGCCCGGTGGACGATCAGCGTCGGCCCGCGGGCCGCCTACTGGGTGACCGGCGGCAAGCTGCGCAGCCTCGATGAGCACGGTGTTGTGACCACGCTGGCCACGGTGCCGCTCACCGAATCGGGTCGTGTCGTGCTCTCCCCGGACGGCTCGCAGTGGGCGTACGCCACCACCTCGACCGTCAAGGGCATCACCACCGACCGCATCTACCGCGGCGCCATCGGGCAGCCCGCGCGCCTCATCGTCGACACCACCGCCGAGGCATGGCAGTACTACCTGTTGTCGTGGACTGCCCGGGGCATCCTGATCGAGCGCCAGCCGCTCGGCGGCTGCGGCTGCGGGACGCCGTTCGACATGCAGATGACCGCAACGTACACCGCCTTCGTCGACCCCGTGACCGGCATGGCGACACCCCTTGGCACGTCCGAATCGTGCCCGCTCTCCGGCATCGGCTCGGACGCCACCCTGGCGTGTTTCCACCGGACGTTGACCGGCGCATCCGACAGCCTCCGGTTTGTCAACGGATCACACACCACCCAGTTCGCGCTCTCGGGCAAGAACGTCGGCGGCGCCGCCACCTTCAATGGCTCAACGCTCGCCTATGCCACGGTGCCGACCACCGCGGGTGGCTGCGGCGCAACTGACTGGCGTCCCCAGACCACCATGCGCGTCATGGACATCCGGACTGGCAACGCGATCAGCGTGGGCCGCACCGGCCTCTCCCCCGTCGCCTGGCTGGCCGACGGAAGCATCCTCGCCACCCTCACCGTTGCCCACGGCGCAGGCAGCACCAACACGGTGGTCGCCGTCGATCCGACAACGGGCAGCGTCCGCACCGTGTTCAACCAGTCGTTCAACGTCATCGGCCTCGCCTGACCGCCCATCCCTGAGGCGCCTGCTCGCTGTGAACGCGGCGAGCCGGCGCGTTCATGATGGCGGCGATGGCCCGCCACACCCTGCCGCGCTCCGCCGTGACGGTGGCGGCGTATGCATCCGCGCTCGCCGCCCCGACCGCACTGACACTGCTGCTCGTCGGCGTGAGCTTCAACAACCCGCGCGACTATGCCTTCCTCTATCTGTCGATCGTCGCCGTCCTCGGCGTGACCAGCGGGATCGGCCCGGCGCTGGTGTCGGCAGCCCTCGGCTTCGCGCTGGTCGACTACCTCTTCGTGCCGCCGACGCACACCCTGTCGATCGCCAATAGCGAGGACGTGGTCAACCTGGGCGTCTTCCTCGGAGCGGCGGGCATCGTCGGAACACTCGGCTCGCTGCGACGCAACACGCAACTGCGATCGCAGGCGCTGGCCGCCGAGCTGCAGCGTGCCAACCTCGACCTCGCCCGGCTCAACCGCGAGCAGTCCGAGGCTGCCGAGATCGCCGCCCGGCTCGCCGAGCGCGATCGCCAGGTTCAACTCCTCGAGGAGACCGACCAGGTCCGCCACGAGTTCTTCGCCAACGTCTCCCATGAGCTGCGCACGCCGCTCGGCGGCATCCTCACCGGCGCCACCGCCGTCCTGCGCCGCGACGACCTGCCCGCTGCTCTTCGGGACGAGCTCGAAGAGGTTGCCGCCGCCTCGCGACGACTGGCCCGGCTGGTGTCCGACATGCTCGACATGGCTCGCATCGAGGGGGGCGCCATCGACCTGCAGCTCGACGCTGTCGACCTTGGCGACGCTCTCGATGCCGCCGTCGCGCGGCTGCGGCTGGTCAGCCCGCAGCGACGAGTCGAGGTCCACGTCGCGATGGCGACGCCGGAGGTCCGCGCCGATTGGGACCGGCTCGGCCAGGTCATCGACAACCTCCTTGCCAATGCCGACCACTTCGCGCCGCCCGGCACGGCGGTCACGGTCTCCGCCGAGCTCAACGGAGACGGCGCGGTCGTGCGCGTCATCGACGCCGGCCCGGGCGTCCCGGCGGAGCTCCGCGAGCGGATCTTCGAGCGCTTCGTCCGCGGCACCGGCGGCACCGGCTTGGGGCTGCCGATCGTCCGGGGGCTGGTCACCGCCCAGGGCGGCCGGGTGTGGCTCGAGGAGCCGGGTCCCGGTGAGGGAGGCAGGTTCGCCTTCTCCCTTCCGCGCGCATGAGCGACGCGGCCCACATCCTCCTTGCCGAGGACGATCGAGCGCTGCGCCAGTCGATCGCCGCGGTCCTGCGCGACAGCGGCTTCGCCGTCGACGTGGTCCCGGACGGCATCCAGGCGGCGCAGCGACTGCGCGCGGAGCCGTACGACGTGGTGCTGCTCGACATCGGGCTGCCGTTCGTCGACGGCTGGCAGATTCTCCAGGAGATCGAGGGGCGGCGCCAGCCGTCGGTGATCGTCATCTCCGCGCGGGGCGAGGAGCGCGACAAGGTGCGCGCGCTCGACCTCGGCGCCGACGACTACCTCACCAAGCCGTTCGGCGCCGACGAGCTGCTCGCCCGGCTTCGCGCGGTGCTGCGG
>CATPCA010000332.1 GCA_955652545.1 Candidatus Dormiibacterota bacterium | reverse complement strand
TTCGTGGTGAAGCGTCCACGGTCCAAGCTCAGCGAGGACGGTGTGCGCGACCACGTGCGCTCGCGACTGGCGCGCTTCAAAGTACCCCGTGGCGTGACATTCGTCGACGAGTTGCCGCGCAATGCCACGGGCAAGGTGGTCAAGCGTGACCTCGAGGTTCCGCGCAAGAAGCGGGTGGCGTCAGTGCCGCGCGGCCACTGACGGAAGCCGGGCCGCCCCCGCCGTCGCCGGCTGCGCGCGGAGGGGATGATGCACCAGGAAGCGTCGCATCACGGTGTGCAATGCAGCCGGGCACTCGAGCTGCGGGACGTGGCCGCAGTCGAGGGTGACGTGCTGTGCCGTGGGGAGGGTGTCATGCACGTGCCGCCCGAACGCAGCGGGAACCAACCGGTCGCGCCGGCCCCAGATGAAGAGCGACGGCGTCGTGATCTCCGGAAGCCGCGCCCAGAAGCCATCGGGGCCGCCCGGCTCCTCGAGGTAGATGCTGCGAGCCGCCGCGTAGAACGCGGCCCGCCCCCGCGGGTCGAGGAAACCACGTAGAAACTCGTCAACGGCGACAGCCCCCCATCCCGTGTCCGCGCCGGGCACGAGATGGCGCACCAACGGGTCGGCGATCGCCCGGGGAACCGGCTGGAGGATGCCGAGCTCGGGTCGCAGCAGACGCAGATAGGGCGCCCACCGCCGTGTGCGGCGCCACGCCATGGACGGCATCATCAGCGTCACCGACTGCAGACGCTCGGGCTGGCGCATGGCAACCTCCAGGGCCACCCGGCCGCCGAGGCTGTGCCCGACGAGGTGGACGCGCGGCAACCCGAGGGTGTCGAGCACGTCGACGACAGAACGCGCAAAGAACGGGGCGTCGTACGCGGCGCGCAGCGGCTTGGCGGCGTCGCCGAATCCGGGCAGGTCGACGGCGATGGTGCGGAAAGACGGCGCCAGCGCGGCGATGGTGGGCAGGAAGGACGCCTTGGTGGCTCCCAGCCCGTGAATCATCACGACCGGGTCGCCGATTCCCGCCTGGAGCGTCGAGACACGGCCTGCCGACGTCTGCTCGCAGTGCACCTCGAGCCGGCCGCGCTCGCGCGTGGCCGTGGCGGCGAGGAGTCCGACGGCCAGGTGCAGGTTGTAGCGGATGGTGAGCCGGCCGGCACGGTATGCGGTCAGGCCGGCGCGCACGTCGTCGGCGATCTGACGCCAAGTGGCCAGGTCTGCGGAGAGCAGCGCATCGGGGCGGCCACGTCCGTCGGCGGGCACCAGCCGCGCGCCCTCTCGGTCGAGCACTGCGTCCCAGCGCCATTCCCTGCCACTGCCATCGTGGACGAGGAGGCGAACGCGCGGATGGCCGTTCGGCACATCGAACGCTGCGGGGTCATAACGATCGAGGATGCGCGACAGGAGATCGGACGCAATCTCCGGCGCGCCTCGCTGTGACGCCATCACCCGCATGGTAGTTCACGGGGCCCCCATGCTACGTGAAATTGACACGCACGACGGGTGTTCACATATTTCCCGCAACGGCGCGATAGCGACGCCGATTGGGAGGCGGGAGCAATGCCAGGTTTGACTCGACGTCAGCTTCTTGGGAAGTCCCTTGGAGCGGCCACAGCGGGTGCCGCGCTCGTCGGCGGGGCCGCAGTGGTGCCGAAGCTCCTTGCGTCAGCGGGCGCGCAGGCATCACGGCCAAGCCCCCACTCAGTGGCCAGGACCCTCGTCGTGCACGTCCGTCCCGGCACCTCCGGGGAATTGCGGGTGATCAGCGGCGAGCGTGAGGTTGTCATCAGCGACGCGCAATTGGTGTCGCGCCTGCGCAGCGCATCGCCCGCCTGACGGGCGTCTGACCATCGACTCACCGACAAGCGCCTCGTGCTTTGGCGCGCCCATACAAAAGGAGATTCACCATGTCGTCCCACCGAGAGGCTCCGTCGATCTCGAAGGACCCGGTCGCCGACAGCACCGACCTCTACGCCTTCGTCAGCCCGGACGCCACCGACACGGTCACGATCATCGCCAACTACATCCCGCTGGAGGGACCAGATGCCGGCCCGAACTTCTACGAGTTCGGCGACGACGTCCTGTACCAGATCCACGTCGACAACGACGGTGACGGCGAGGCCGACGTCAGCTTCCAGTTCAACTTCACCACGCAGGTGGTGCAGCCGAGCGGGCTGAGCAACAACTTCCTCTACAACGTCGGCCAGATCAACAGCCTGACGTCGCCGAACTGGGTGCGCCGCCAGCACTACTCCGTGACGCGGGTCAGGGAGTCAGGCGACGCCGATGTGCTCGCCACCAACCTGGCCTGCCCGCCATGCAACGTGGGCCCGCGCTCGATCCCCAACTACGCGTCGCTCGCCAATGCGGCGGTGCACTCGCTCGGAGGTGGGATCAAGGTCTTCGCCGGGCAGCGTCGCGAGGGATTCTTCGTCGACCTCGGCTCGGTTTTCGACCTCGCCGACCTCCGTCCGTTCCAGGCGCTGCACCTCATCCCCAGCGCCAACCAGCTCGGCGTGGACGCGACCAAGAACCTCAACGTGCACTCCATCGCCATTCAGGTACCGCGCGCCATGCTCGGCAGGAGCGGCAATCCCAACGCGATCATCGGCGTGTACACGAGCGCGAGCCGGCGGCGCGCGCTGATCCGCGATGATGACGCCGACACCGACGCGTCCGGTCCGTGGGTGCAGGTGTCCCGCTTGGGCAACCCACTCTTCAACGAAGTGCTCGTCGACATGACCAGGAAGGACTACTGGAACTCCCAGCCGCCGAGCGCGGACTCACAATTCGCCGGCGGCGTCGAGCATCCCGAGCTGCAGGCTCTGCTGCCCGTCCTGTACCCGGGCCTGGTCGCCGGCAAGCCGGCCTTCCACAACCTCTCCCTGTACACCAAGAAGCGCGCCGACCTGGTGGCCATCTTCCTGACCGGCCTTCCGCACCTGGCGATCAACAACCCGGTCACGTTCACCGGCGCCACGCAGGCGGATCTACTTCGCCTCAACATGGGCTTCCCGCCGGCAACCAGCCCGAACAACCTCGGCTACCTCGGTGGTGACTTCGCGGGATTCCCCAATGGACGGCGCGTATTCGACGACGTCTTCGCCATCGAGCTGCGCGCGGTGGCCGGCGCGACGATCCCGCTGGTCGATCCCAGCTTCACCGCCGACCCGGCTGCCGGGTTGGTCACCGACCTGGTCAACTCACTCGGCGATTCATCGCCGTACAAGCCGGGAGCCGACCGCTACATCTCGAGCTTCCCGTACCTCGGTCTGCCGGTCAGCGGCTACGCCGAACCCACCAACTGACGAGACACGAACGTGACCGAGGAGCGGGCGAACCTGGCGGCGACGGGGAGTGTGATGCTCGACATCGGGGGGGATGTTGGAGCACTCGTCGTCCACGTCGATTCGCCACTCCTCGGCCACGAGGTGGAGGCCCGGCCGGTGGCCGCAGCCCGACGCCCCACGCACGCCGATGTGCTGGAACGGCAGACACCACACGGACCGTTGTACGCGGTGGTCATCTCCGGCCTGCTCGCGGGCAGGTACACGGTGTGGCTCGACGGCTCACACCCCTGGGGTGAAGTCGAGGTGTCGGCGGGGCAGGTGGCCGAACTCGATCGCCGATGACCTGACGTCAGGCCAGGGTCCGCTCACGGTACCGTTGCCACCCGTGGTGCTCCTGTCGTGTGCTGTCGCTCATGCGCGACCCGAGCCGTGCTGACCGTCGATTTCAGCCGGCTGCGGCTGCGGCCGGGGATGCATGTCCTCGATGTCGGCTCGGGCAACGGGCGCCACGCATTCGAAGCACTGCGCCGCGGAGCGGAGGTCACCGCCACCGATGTCGACGGCGCCGCCCTCGCCGAGGTGGAGCGGATGGCGGATGCCATGGTGGTGGCCGGTGAGGTCGCCGCCGGGGGATGCCTTCGCACACTGTTGGCCGACGCGCGCCGGCTTCCCTTCGCTGACGGAGCCTTCGACATCGTCATCGCCGCCGAGGTGCTCGAACACATTCCCGACGATTGGACTGCCATCGCCGAGCTGGGCCGCGTTGTGCGTCCCGGAGGAGTGCTGGCGGTCACGGTGCCGCGCTGGTGGCCGGAACGAGTGTGCTGGGCCCTGTCGCGCGAGTACCACGAGGTGCCGGGAGGACACGTCCGCATCTACCGGCGGCACGGCCTCGTCGAGCAATTACGCCGCTGTGGGTTCGAGGTGGCCGCACATCACCATCACGCTCACGCGCTGCACTCGCCGTACTGGTGGCTGCGTTGCGCGCTGGGCACGTCGCGCGACCAGGCCCTGGCGGCGAGGCTCTACCACCGGTTCCTGGTCTACGACCTGACCCACCGCCCGCGTTGGACTCGCGCGCTCGAGCGTGCGCTCAACCCTTACCTCGGCAAGAGCGTCGTCCTCTACGCGCACCGGCCGGGGAACGCCGCCGCGCCATGATGGGCGTCTCGCTGAGCAGCGGCGACGTCAGCGCCACGGTTGCCGCCATCGCCCGCGTGCAGCACGCGGACGGCAGCATCCCCTGGTACACCGGCGGCCAGGTCGATCCGTGGAACCACGTCGAAGCGGCCATGGCGCTCGATGTGGGTGGCCGTCGCGACGAGGCATCGCGCGCCTACGCGTGGCTGGCCGGCGTGCAACGTACCGACGGCGCCTGGCCGGCGGCGTATCGAGACGGACAGGTGATCGATGCGACGCTCGACACCAACCTGTGTGCGTACCTCGCCACCGGGCTCTGGCTGCACCTGCTCTGCGGTGCGCCCGAAATCGAGCTGCGAGAACAGTTCGCGACTGTGGAGCGGGCGCTCGCGTTCGTGCTGTCGTTGCAGGGTGAGGACGGCGCGGTGTGGTGGGCATGCGACCCCGCCGGACGACCGTGGCGTCGCGGCCTGGTGACCGGTTCCTCCTGCGTCCACCTCAGCCTGGCGTGTGCGGCGCGGCTCGCGGACGCGCTCGGCATCCGACACCCGGAGTGGGCCACTGCGCGAGACCGGCTGGCGACAGCGCTGCGCACTGTGCCGAACAGCTTTGAGGACAAGCATCGTTGGGCGATGGACTGGTACTACCCGGCGCTCTGCGGTGTGGTCACCGGGCCTGACGCCCGCGCGCGGATCGAGTCGCGATGGGACGAGTTCGTCGTCGCGGATCGCGGCGTCCGCTGCGTCTCGGATCGGCCCTGGATCACCGCCGCGGAAACGTGCGAGCTGGCGCTGGCACTGGTGCGCAGCGGCGACCGCGCGCAGGCTGCGCACCTGCTCGAGTGGGCGCAGCACCTACGCGGAGACGATGCCGCCTACTGGACGGGCGCCAACTTCACCGATGGCTGCATCTTCCCCCCCGACGAGCAGCCCAGCTGGACCGCGGCCGCCGTGGTGCTCGCCGCGGACGCGGTCCGCGGCGGGGTCGTCGCCGACCTGTTCGACGCCACCCGCTAACGCCGCAGCACGCGCAGGCTGCCTTCGACGGCCACGTCGCGGAAGCCGTCGCCGAGAGCGCGGTTGTACACGTGCAGCGGTGCCTGGCCGCCGTCGGCGGGGTTGGGAAAGACGTCGTGGATCAGCAGAAGGCCGCCGTCGTCGAGGTGCGGCGCGAACCCGGTGTAATCGGCATGTGCCGCCTCCTCGGTGTGGCCGCCGTCGATGAAGAGGAGTGACAGCGGCGTGTGCCAGTGGCGGGCGACGCTCCCCGAGGCCCCGACCACGGGGACGACCCAGCCCCCGAGCCCCGCCTCGTCCAGCGTCCGCCGGAGGTGAGGCAGGCTGTCGACCCTTCCGGTGCGGACGTCGATCACCGAGGCGTCGCAGTAGAGCTGGCCGGGCTGGTTCTCCTCGGAGCCACGGTGATGGTCGACGCTGAAGAGCACCCCGTCGTGCATCCGCGCCGCGCTGCCGATGTAGATCGCCGACTTGCCGCAGTAGCTGCCGATCTCCAACATCGCACCGCGGGCTGAGGCTGCCACGGCGGCGCGATGGAGCAGCAGCCCTTCCGCATCGGGCATGAAGCCGCGGGCGGCGCGTGCAGCATCGAGGTCGGCGGCGGTCATGACCGGCGCCGGAAGCGTGGCGTGACGGATCTCCAGCATGGCAGCGACCATAGCGGCACGTCCCGACGCGTGCGCCGTCGTGGTACCGCCCAAGTAGCATCGGCCGGCCGTGCCCGATCGCAATCCTCTTCGCGTCGCCCTGCTCGCGTACCGTGGCAACCCCTACTCCGGGGGCCAGGGCGTGTACGTCAATCACCTGTCGGCAGCGCTGACGCGGCTCGGCCACGAGGTCACCGTCTTCGCCGGCCAGCCCTATCCCGTGCTCACCGACGGCCTGCCGCTGGTCCGC
>CATPCA010000331.1 GCA_955652545.1 Candidatus Dormiibacterota bacterium | reverse complement strand
GTCCGTTGGCCTGGCGGCGATTGCGAGGGTGGGGCGAAAACGCCCGATCCGGCTGCGGTCGAAGACCGCTACGGGTCGCTCCGACCTGGCGAGAACGGCGGCATGCTCTCGATGTCCTTCTCGGTCAGTGTCGCGAAGAGCGCGAGGTCGTCGCTGCGATCGAGAAAGCGAACCTGGAGGACGACGTCATGCTGCCACCAGCCATCGGGGTGGATGACAACGCCGACCAGCTCTCCGCCGTCGAACAGGACGTCATGCACCCGTCCGAGGCGCTTTCCCGTGTGGCCGAGCATGACGTTCTCGCCGGCGTTGATCTCCAGCTCGTTCTCAGTCTTGTGAGCGCTTTCTGAATACGGCCAGTAGCCGATCAATCCCGCCTCGGCAGCGACGACGCGCAGGGTGTCGCCGGGCTGGGCGGCCGCGTAACCGTACGTGAGGTACGGCGGCATCTGGCGCACCTCAGCGCCCGACGCAGAAAGACCTATCTGATCGTGCGTCACGGACGCCACCGACGAGAGTGGAACGATCACGTCGGCAACCATCAGGCCGCTGCCCGGAGCAAGCAGGCGCCCGGAGAAGCGCTCAGTCTCCCGGACGATGATCTCCTTGAGATCCCACGACTCGTGATCGATCACCAATCGGTGCAGGGTGCCGACGTGCTTGGCGTCGCTGCTGTCGACCCTGGCGCCGGGGTGGAAATCGGCGAGTTGATGCCCTGGCATGGCCAGATGGTGCCTGACGGATCCGATGTAGCGCCCATCCAGCGCCCCGGTTAGGTCTGGCAACCTGAAGAACAACCTTCAGCCGCGCTGACTCCACGACGAGCCTGTCCACGACCACACGTGGATGGGCTGCGGCGTTCCCTGCGTCACCTGGATAACGAAATCCAGGATGAGAACATGCCCGTCCTCAACATCCGTCACCTCGGCCTCCGGCAACGCCGGAAGTCGCGCGCCGGCAAGCCGAACCCAGTTGCTTCCGCTCCATGACCACATCTGCTGACCGACCACCGAGGTGGTCGGATCACTGCACAGAAGCAACCTGTTGCTGACAGGATCCAGGGCGAGGCTGACGATCGCCGGAGCATTCGAGTCCGTACTGATCTGGTGCCATGCCATGCCGTCCCACCTGTACGTGGTGATGTGCGGAGCGCAACAGGTGACGGCGATGAGCGCCCGCGTCACCGGGTCGAAGGCGGCGCCGCCGATGGCTGTCCCCGACGGCAGATCGCCCTTGGGCTGACGGTCCCAGTGGACCCCGGTCCACACCCAGGTGCCGTCCCCAGCGATGAGCACCAGCTCGTTGGAGGCAACGTCCCACGCCATCGCGCCGCCCTCGCCGGCCGGCGGGCTGCCGGTGCCGACGTCGAGCTGCTGCCAGGCCTTGCCGTCCCACGCCCAAGTGTCGTCGACGATGTTTCCAGAGGCGAGGCGTCCGCCGTAGAGCATGACCACCCGGGTCACGGGGTCATACGCGGCCGCGGCCCCGAATCGACCCTCCGGGCTGACGAACGGGTGGGCGAGCGTCCAGCGCCTGCCATCCCACAGCCACGTCGTGGCGTAGCTGTCGACACCGCCGAACAGGACGAGCTGATGAGCCGACGGATCATCGACGGCGCTGAACCCGAAGCCCGTGACCGGCTGATTCGGAACCGGGGTCGGCAGGAGATCTGCAAATGGCGCTGATGGCCTCGGCGAGGCGGATGACGGCGTTGGCGAGGGGGGAGACCCGCCGGCGGTGATCACAACGATCGCCACGACAACTGCGGCCACCCCGACCATCGCGGCAGCCGCGAGACTCCGACCATCACCGCGCAACGGCACGCTGGCCAGTCTATGGATGGCGCGCCCTGGCGTGGCGCCACCGGATCAACCCACGAGTGGATCCGGCGCCGCCCCGTCGATCCGTTAACTACCTCGTGCCGTCGAATCCGATGTAGATTCCGGGCTTTGCGACCAGCGGGCTGCCGACCGCGGGATTGAGCAGCACCGCCGGCGCGGGGCAGAAGGCCGGCAGGCTGACGGTGGCATCGATGTCGGCGTCACCCTTGGTCGAGAAGGGCACAGGTGCCGTCGTTGCCGCCAGCATCCCATTGCAGTAGACGGAGGCAGCCAGCCCGGGAACGGGGTTGGACCCGAGACTGGTGACGATCAAGCCGTCCACGTTGACATCCAACCCACCCCCTTGGCGCAGGACCACGTGCCCGTGATCGAGGCTCCAGGGAACGCCCCCGGCCGTGGCGCCGAAGATGGGCGGATCGGTTGGCTGACTAGGCGCCAGCCTCGCGCTCAGCACCGTGCTGTGCTCATTCGTGTGAGCGGCGGTGCTGGGAGCCTTCGGCGCTCCCGTGGTGGCGAGCGCATGACCGCCGGTCAGAGCTGCCACTCCCACCGCCACCAGGGCCGCACCCGCCGCAAACAAACGCAAGCGATACCGCATGACATCACCTCCATGATTCACCGCTGGCGAGCACGGTACTGCGCGCTCGCGCATTCGCGACTCGCCACGATGCAGCGGAGGCAGACCGACGACAGCCTCGCGCCGGGCCTCTGTCCGCGCGCTGTCCCTATCGACGGGCGATGCTGCACCGTGCGTCTCCTCGCCACCCTGCTCGACTGCATCGCCCCGTCGCGCTGCGCCGGCTGCGGCCGCAGCGGCCGAGTGCTGTGCGAAGACTGCGCTGACGCCATCGAAGCCATGCCGTCGCCAATCGTGACCGGCGCCGTCGCCGCGTTCGAGTACGGCGCGGAGGTGCGCAGGATCATCCACCACGGCAAGTTCCGCGACTGCCGGGCGGCGCTGCGCGCCTTCGCCTGGCTGGGCGCGGAGCGACTCGAACCGCCCCGGGGCGCGATGGTGACGGCCGTGCCGCTGGCCCGCCGCCGCGCCACCCAACGCGGCTACAACCAGGCGCGGGTGGTGGCACAGGCGTTCGCCGACTTCCACCGGCTGCCGCTTGTCGAGCTGCTCGAGCGGACCCGGCACACGCCCGCGCAGAGCACGCTCGACCGCTCGGCGCGACAGGCCAACGTCGCCGGCGCCTTCGTCGCCTCAGCGAGAGCCATCGGGATGACTGTCTGGCTGGTCGACGACGTGCGCACCACCGGGGCCACCACGGCGGCAGCGAAGCTGGCGCTGACCAGCGCCGGAGCCGCGAGCGTCGAGATCGCGGTCCTCGCCGCGGTGGCCTAGCCAGACGCGCCCGCTCGGCCGTCCCCTGCGAGAATTGAACGTCTGATGCCCATGCTGCCCAAGATCCTCGGCGACCCGATCAACCGTGAGCTGAGGCGCCACCGCGGCGCGGTTGACCGGATCAACGCTCTCGAGGCGGAGATGAAGACGCTGAGCGACGCCGAGCTTCGCGCCAAGACCGGCGAATTCCGCGACCGCCTCGGTGTGGCGGGACCGGACCTCACCTTCGGACAGACCTACGAGCAGGGCCTCACCAGCGACGTCGAGGACGACGCCGAGGAGGAGTTCGCCCGCAAGGAAGCGTCCGAGCGCCGCGCCGAGCGACGCCGCGGGCTCGACGAGCTGCTCCCCGAGGCCTTCGCCGTGGTGCGGGAGGCGTCGCGGCGCACGCTGGGCCTGCGCCATTACGACGTCCAGCTGATCGGAGGAATCGTCCTCCACCAGGGAAAGATCGCCGAGATGCGCACCGGCGAGGGCAAGACGCTGGTGGCGACGCTGGCGTTGTACCTCAACGCGCTCGAGGGTCGCGGCGCCCACCTGGTGACCGTCAACGACTACCTGGCCCGACGCGACGCGGGGTGGAACGCGCCGATCTATGCCGCACTCGGCATGAGCGTGGCGGTGATCGTTCCCGGGCCGGTCGACAACCCGGACTTCGGCTACATCTACGACCCCGAATACCTGGACGAGACGCATCCCGATGCGCGCCTGCAGCACCTCCGTCCGTGCACGCGCCGTGAGGCGTACGCCGCCGACATCACCTACGCGACCAACAACGAGCTCGGCTTCGACTACCTGCGCGACAACATGGCACAGTCACTGGACCGCTGCGTGCAGCGCCATCTCCACTACGCGATCGTCGATGAGGTCGACTCGATCCTCGTCGATGAGGCGCGCACGCCGCTGATCATCAGCGGACAGGGCAACGAGGCAACCGAGAAATACTACACCTACGCGCGGTTGATCCCCCGGCTGGTCGCCGAGGACGACTACACGATCGACGAGAAGACCAAGTCGGCGGCGCTCACCGACGAGGGCGTCGCCAAGATCGAGCAGTGGACG
>CATPCA010000330.1 GCA_955652545.1 Candidatus Dormiibacterota bacterium | reverse complement strand
GGAGAGGGCGCTCGAGAAGGCAGCGACGGAATCGCCGGCAACCGCCTGGTCGGTGGTGGCCGGTGCCGTGGCAGCGCCCACAGCGAGCACCGTCGGGTCGTAGGCGGGATCTGTGAGGGCGGTGCCGTCGCCACCGTTGCCGGCGGCGGCCACGACCACGATCCCGGCGCGCCACGCTGCCTCGGCGGCGTAGGCGAGCGGATCCACGGAGTAGTCCTGGGTTGCATCGGTGCCGTACGAGAGGTTGAGCACGCGAATGTTCATCCCGTGGTCGGTGCGATGTCGCACGACCCAGTCGATGGCCACGAGTATCTGCGAGACGTCGGTGTTGCCGTGCGCGTCGGCGACCTTGATGCTCACGATCCGTGCATCCGGAGCCACGCCGAGGAATTGAGTCGTGTCATTCGCATATGGGCCCGTGGCGCCGTTGTCGCGTCCGGCGATGATCCCAGCGATGTGGGTGCCGTGTCCGTACGTGTCGAGGTAACGGAGGTTGGGCGCAGCCGACTCGAGTGAGAAGTCGGGCCCGTTGATGATCTTGCCGGGCGTCGTCAGACCGTTGACGGGAGCCACGCCTGAATCGATGAGGGCGATGTCGACACCTTTGCCTGTGTAGCCGGCGTTCCAGGCGTCATTCGCGCCGATGCGCTGCGCTGCGGTGGTCAGTGACCCGGTGTCGGTGGTCGGATCGTAGGTGCCCAGCAGGTGGCCAGCGCTGTCGGGCGAGATCGACAGGACGCCCGGCACCCTCGCAAATTGAACGAGTGCGGACGCGGGGAGCCGCGCGCTGAAGCCGTTGATGATGTCCAGGCGGTTGGTCACGCTACCGCCGAACGCGGCCGTGACCGTGCCGGCATCGAGCGTCGTCCCAGGGGACTCGCGAACGATGACCGAGACCAGTGGAGCGCTCGAGGCTGACGCGCGAGCGCCCGGGACTGTCATGGTCGCGGCGAAGGCCAGCGTGGCCGCGCCAAGCGCAAGCGCACGGCGAGTTGGCTGCTGTCTTGTCACGACAGCGCTCCACTCCTCTGAGGAGTTGGCTCCGAGACGAGCTTCGGGTCGTCCCAACTGATGCCGAAAACGATGCCCCTCATGTTTCCCCCTGCAACGCTTGGCTCTCTCAATTCCTGGATCGCTGTTCCGCCGCGCTGAGTGTCAAGGCGCTACGACTGAGACGCGTAACGGCGTTGTGACAGTAATGCTCCAAACCGGTCAAACGACGTGCACGCGGCAACCCTCATGTCAGAGGGGCGGCGCACAGGTCGTTGGTGTGCGAGCAGAGCCGCGACAAGCATCACAGCGCTCGGGGCCATTGTTGCGATCAGGCCGGGCCTTGTATGACGACGGTCGGGCCTGGTCCGTCTTTAGGCTGACGTGGCTACCGCCAGATACCGGCGACGATGGCGACATCGGCGAGCAAGAGGAACACTCCGGTGGGCCAGCCGGCGACCCACGGGATCGGCAGCTTGCCCCGCGCGGTGCCGACGTACCGAGCGTGGTTTTGAAGGTGCCCGCGCGCGGAGAACGCGAACAGGGCCGCGAACAGGATCCTGCCGGCGAGCAGGATCGCCCCCGCAAGCGTGGTCATGACGGACCGGTTCCGACGATCACCGTGGCGTCGAGGTCGTCGCAACTGGCCACCCGCGGGGTCAGGCCGTTGCCGGCGAAGATCTCCACCGCCTGCGGCGCCTGCCGGACGCTGGTCTCCACCAGCAGATGGCCACCCGGTGCGAGCCAGCTCGGCGTTGCGGCCGCCACCCGGCGCACGACATCAAGCCCGTCCACCCCTCCGTCGAGTGCCACTCGCGCCTCGTAGAGGCGGGCCTCGCGGGGTAACAGCTCGATGTCCGCTGTGGGGACGTACGGGACATTGGCCACAAGGATGTCGACGCGGCCACGCAATGTTGTGGGCAGCGGCTGGTCGAGGTCACCTTCGTAGACCCGGCCCTCGACAGCGCCGACGTTGCGTCGGGCACATCGCACCGCCGCGGGATCGATGTCGGCGGCATGCAGCTCGACCCCTTCCACGACCGCGGCGAGCGCCACTCCCACGGCGCCCGAGCCGCAGCACAGGTCGACGACGACTGCTCCTGGCCCGGCGACCGCCGCGGCCTGCGTGACGAGAAATTCGGTGCGGTGCCGGGGGACGAACACCCCCGGGTCAACCGCGATGCGCAGACCGCAGAACTCCGCCCATCCGATGACATATTCGAGAGGCACACCGGCTTCGCGCCGCTCCACCATGGCGGCGAGGTCGCCCTGCGTTGCTGCTGCGGAGATGAGCAGACGGGTCTCGTCTTCCGCGAAGACACAGCCGGCGGCCCGAAGCCTGGTGACGATGACGGACGCAGTCAGCGGAGACAAATTCATTGGCAAAGAGAGCATTGCACCTCAGAAGTCCGCGCCGGCAGCTGTCGACGCGATCGACTCCGGCCACACGCGAGGGTGCCGGCGGTGCAATGATCCCGGAGCGCCGGTACCGGGTGACCACGGTCACCTCGGCAACCAACAGGCAGCCGCCACCAGGATCCGGCTTGATTGAGGAGGGTGCCATGCCGAACAATCCGACTCCCCGGGGCTTTCAGCAGTGCAAGTCGTGCGAGGCGGTTGGGCCACCTTGCGATAGTTGCAAGGGCATCGGGCAGACCAAGCAGGGTGTCGTGTGCCCATCCTGCAAGGGAACGGGCCTCGAGGTGCACACCACCGTCATCGGCTCCTGCAAGGGCTGAACGCGACGAGGGAGCGGGAGCCCCGGTCGGACTCCCACTCCCTGTCCCCCTAGCCCCCCGGGGCCTGGTCGCCGTTCAGGGCAGGTGGCCGCGCAGCCCGGGCCTGACAGCGTTGTCGCCCGATGTCGCGTTGGACTGGTCCTGCGTGTCGGTCTTGACGCTCGCGGCTCCAGCACCCGACGCCACCTGCACCTGGGCCGACTTCGCGTGCGCCGGGCTCGAGGTCCTGCCCATTGCGAGGTAGAGGGTACTGAGCGCGATCACCACCGCCGCCGCAAAAAGCGCGATCGCGATGGCCACCCGGCGTGCGCTGAGCCGATCCTGGGACCTGGTCTGTGTTGCCTGCATCTCCGTGCCTCCGTGTGCTGCTGCCGCTCGTGCGGTTGACGCCACGACCATGGCGCGCACCTCTGACGCGGCCCTGACCGCTCGCTGACACGGCGGGACACGCCGGGCCTCCGACTGTTCATCCGAGCGACCGGTGGTACGGTTGCCGGCGTCACCGGGGGAGTCGGCATGGAGTTTCTTCTCCTCGGCCCACTCGAGGTCCGGGATCGGAACCGGACCCTGCCAATCGTGGGGGCGCGACAGCGAGGCCTTCTCGCTGTGCTGCTGCTCCACGCCAACGAGGTTGTCTCGACTGATCGCCTCATCGAGGACGTCTGGCGCGGCGAGCCACCTGACACCGCCGACAACGCGCTCCAGCGGCAGGTGTCGCGGCTCCGCCAGGTCCTCCAGCCGGCTGACGGTGACGGTCGTCTGCTGCTCACCCGCGCCCCCGGCTACATGCTGAGTGTCTCCCCCGACGATCTCGATCTCGAGCGTTTCCGCCGCCTCGTGGACGAGGCACGCCGCACACGCGACGTAGACCCCGGCGCGTCCGCGTCGCTCCTCCGCCAAGCGCTGGCACTCTGGCGCGGGCAGCCCCTCGCCGACTTCGCCTTCGAGCCGTTTGCCCAGGTCGAGGTGGCACGCCTCGAAGAGATGCGCGTCGCTGCCCTCGAGGACCTTGTCGAGGCCGACCTCGCTGCCGGCGCCGATGACGCACGTGTGGCTGAGATCGAGGCACTGGTCGCGGAGCACCCGCTGCGAGAACGGCTGCGTGGCAACCTCATGCTGGCGCTCTATCGGTCGGGACGGCAGGCCGATGCGCTCCGCGTGTATCGGGAGGGTCGAACGACCCTGGTCGAGGAGCTCGGCATCGAGCCGGGGCCCGAGTTGCGCGCCCTCGAGAAAGCCATCCTGGTGCATGACCCGTCGTTGATCGCCAGCCGGCCGTCCCCAGCGCGGCGTGCGTCTCGGCGAGTGGCGCACCTTGCGCTTGGCGACAGGGTGATGTGCCCCGTCCTCGTGGGCCGCTCGCAGCCGTTTGCCCACCTGGTCTCCGCCCTGGGTCGGGCGCGGGATGGCGAAGGCCGCGTCGCGGTGCTTGCGGGTGACGCCGGAGCGGGCAAGACTCGCCTGGCCCGCGAGCTCGTCGACCACGCCACCGCCGCCGGCGTCGCCGTGCTCGCCGGCGCCTGCTCAGAGGCCGCGCTATCACTGCCGTACCTGCCGTTCGTCGAGGCGATCGGCGCGTGCTTGGCCGATGCCGATCTCCACCAACTCCGAGCGGCGATCGGGCCGGCTGTCGCCGAGCTCGGCGCTCTTTTCCCGCAGCTGGATGCCGGCACACCCACCGCGGCTCTGCCGGGCCGGGCGGAGCAGGCGAAGTTGCGGCTCTTCGAGGCGATGGTGTCGCTCCTGCTGGCCCTCTCGACCGATGCGGGCCTGCTGCTCGTTCTCGACGACATGCAGTGGGCCGAGAGCTCGACGCTCGAGCTCACCGAGTACCTGGCACGGAGGCTGCGGTCGAGCCGCACGCTGTTGCTGCTCACGCTTCGCTCCGCCGAAGTGGACCGCGGCCACCCGCTCATGGTGTCATTCGAACGCTGGCAACGATCCGGTCGCGCCGAGCTCGTCGAGGTCACACCGCTCGACCGCGCTGACGTCACCGACATGGTTCAGGCCATGCTCGGCCCAAACACGAGTGCCTCGGACCTCGGTGCGGTGTTCCACGCGCGCAGTGACGGAAACCCGTACGTCGTGGAGGAGCTGCTCAAGGACGCTCTCGACCATGGCGACCTGGTCCGAACCGGCGAGGATGCATGGGAGAGCCGTCCGTCGGGAGACATGCGGCTGCCGCGCAGCGTTGCCGACAACGTCCTGCGCAGGGTCGACCGCCTCGGCGACGAGCACGCTGACGCGCTGCGCGCCGCTGCTGTCCTGGGTAGGACGTTCAGCTTCCCAGCCCTCGTCACCCTGGCTGAGCGGCCCGAGAATGCAGTCCGAGGAGCGCTCGACCACTGCGTGCGCCGGCAGCTGCTCGACGAAGACGACCGGGGTGATACCTACCGCTTTCGCCACGGCTTGACGTGGGAGGCCGTGTACAGCGACCTGCTGCCCTCTCGCCGCCGGCGGCTGCACGCGCACGCCGCCGACGCGTTGCGCGTTCTGCCCGGGCAGCCTTCGGTCGCCATCGCGCACCACCTCCTGGAGGGTGGCCGGGGAAGGGAGGCGGTGGTGGTCTGTATCGACGCCGCAGCCGAGGCGACCCAACGCCACGCCCACGCCGACGCCGCGCAACTCTACGAGCGGGCCATCGAACACACCGACGACGACGGCGAGCGGGGTCGCCTGCTCTGTCTCTGGGGCGAGGCCGGTCATCGAGCCGGAGACGCGGCGAGCGCAGAGGAGCGGCTCGAGCGCGGCGTGGCGTTGCTCGACCAGCACGGCGACCACCTTGAAGCAGC